>JBHHZX010000044.1:0-15735 GCA_046758265.1 Phycisphaerae bacterium | reverse complement strand
CTCGTCTTCGGCCTGCACACGGGCAAACCCGCCTCCGGCGGGCCTGCCCATGGCACCCGCCGCCATGGCACCCGGCGCATGGCACCCGGCGCCGGCCAAGGGCAGGTACCCTCCAAAGCACGGCGAATTGCCACTGGAGTCCGCGAATTTCGGTAAACCAAGGTCGCCGTTGAGCGGTCTAATAGGGTGACACGGGGAGGCCAAGATGGCCGTGGACAAGACCGACGAGGAATTGCTGCGGGCATTCGCGGGGGGCGACCGCCCCGCGCTCGCCGAGCTGGCACGACGCTATGAGCGCCCGCTTCTGGGTCTCTGCAACGCTCTGCTCGCCGGGCAGAGCGATCGCGTCGCCTGCGACGCCGTCCAGGAAACCTGGGTGCGGGTCATCCGTTTCGCCGGCTCGTTCGACGGCCGCAGCCGGCTCAAGACGTGGCTGTACCGGATCGCGATTAACCAGTGCCGCAGTCTCCTGACCGCGCGGCCAGTTTTGCAGGCGTCGGAACAGCTTGACGACGAGCCGAGCGGTGCCCCGGGGCCGACCGAAACCGCTCAGAACAACGAGCTGGCGTCGCGCGTCCGGCAGGCGATCGCCCGACTGTCGGCGGAGAAACGCACCGCATTGCTGCTCTGCTACCACGTCGACATGACGCATGAGGAGGCGGCCGAAATCCTCGAAATCCCGCTCGGGACGCTCAAGTCCCGGCTCCACGCCGCGCTCCAAGAATTGCGCGAGCGGCTTTCAGCGGAGACGAAGTCATGACGCCAGAAGGTGACGAACAACTCGAAAATGCCGTGACGGAGCTCACCACGTGGCACGGCCCGGTTCCACAACTATGGCGCCGCGCGCTCGCGACCATGAAGAGCGGCCGGGCCCGAAGGTCATCGCGTCTGGCCTGGCTCATCCAGCGCTGTCTTTCTGCTCCTGTCGCGGCGGCCATCATCGTCGTCGCGCTCGGCATCACGATCGGGCTGAATCTTCCGCATCTCCGAATGCCGCGCGACGCGTTGCAGCGACCGGGGGCTAGCAAATTGCGAATCGAAGGCGGTGTCCCGATGGTATCTACAGCGCCCGAATCGGGAGATGAGGAGGACGATCTGAGGTCTCAAGGCGCCGAGGGACTGTGGTCGCTCGCCGGGGTGGCTGCGGCGGAAGCGCGACCCGGTGGCGCACCCGGGGGAACTGTTCTCGACGCCTCGTACTCCGGCACACGGAGAGGCCCCCGTGGCCCTCGCGCAAGGGTCAACGTGGGGCGCGCCTCGCCAGGGTCTACCCCGAGCCGGGGGTTCGGTCCGTGGCACGCGTCGGTCCAGGCTGTCGCCAGTCCGTCTTTCGGCTTTCTTGCGAACGCTGCCCAAGAGGCAGTGCCGGTCGAACCGCGGCAGATCATTCGCAAGGCGACGATCGAACTGCTCACCGACGACGTCCGGGCCGCTTTTCTCAAAGCGACGCAGATCGTCAGCGAAGCCAAGGGCGAGTACGTGCAGGACTCGTCGCTGACCGGGACCGCCGAAAACATGCAGGCCGACCTCACGCTCCGCGTCGCCGCCGACCGAGTGCCCGAGGTCATGAACGAGCTGCGTCAGCTCGGCGAGGTTCGCAGCGAGAAGCTCGCCGGCGAGGACGTTACCACACAGGCGGTCGACCTCGAAGCCCGGCTGCGGAACGAGCAACGCGTGGAAACTGAGCTGCTCGAACTGCTCGAAAAGCGTAAGGATGCCCCGCTTACGGAAATCCTGCAACTGCGCGCCACGCTCAGCGACGTGCGGAGCGTGATCGAACGCCTCACCGCCCAACGCGAGCGGCTGAACCGTCTCGTCTCGCTGGCGACCGTGCTCGTCATCATTCGCACGCAAGCCGCGCCGCCCGAAGAGCCGGACGATCCGTCGATCGGCGCCTACTTCATCGACGGCATCCAGAAAGCCTGGCAAAGGGGGCTGATGCTGCTCGCCGACACCTGCGGCTTGTTGCTCAGCATAGCCGTCGGCGGCTTGATCTGGTGGGTGCTGGTCGTGATCGCATTCAGCGCGTTCTGGCGCTACCGGGGTCGCGCCCGCGCTTCGACGGCCAAATCCTAGCCGTCGGTGTCCAAGGAGGGTGGAAGGGCGAGGGTGCCCCAGGCTTTCAGCCTGGGGGACTGACTGGACCGCTATCCGATACGTCAGATCGCATAAGGCTGCGATAGCCGACTTGCCTCGATTCTGTCCCCCACCCTGGAAGGGTGGGGCACCCGCCGCCGCTGACCATCCAGCAGCCGAACTCGATTCGCCGGCGAGAAGGGGGATTTCGCCGGGTGCCATGGGCAGGCCCGCCGGACGCGGGTTTGCCCGTGCTCTGCGTCGCGTGACCTACCCTCCCCGAACGTGGGCTCACGAGTGATCTCGGCGACACGCCGCACTACACCGCCGACTCGACGACCAGATCATAGCCGTCGCTATCGACGCAATGGGCAGTGAGGAAGTCACCCTGCTGGCGGGTCTGTCGGGTCGTTGTGGTAGTTTGGGGTTCTTCATACGGACCTTCGACCGGTACGCACGCAACTCGAAGCGATCCGCCTCGAAGGCGATGTCGGATGCTTCGTAAGCCTAGCAGCCAACGGGCCTTGCAGCAACGCAGCTAAAGTGTTACTGTTGGCCGCACATCGACCGTTACCCGGATTCTTGGCGACTTTGACTGGACAAATCGGGAGTTCTGATATACGGTGTATGTTAGGGTTGTCGGGCGGGTAGAGGGCGGAAATGGCGCGATCGTCCTGCATCGAGTGGACCAACTCCACGTGGAATCCGGTCGTCGGCTGTAGCAAGGTGAGTGCGGGTTGCGCGCACTGCTATGCCGAACGGATGGCGAAGCGCCTTAGCGCCGGGGCTCGCGTCGGCGCCGCGGCGGGTACAAGATCGGAGACGATATGCTCCGCAAGACCTTGACGATCTTTGCTACTTGGCTGACCGTCTTGCTTGCGCTTGCGTGGTGGGGCAGTTATGGTATGGAGAATAGGGTCGGCGGTTACTTGACGTACTCTCATTCGCTCACTCTGAGCTTTCACAACGGTCACCTCACAACCTTGTACGCGTACGCGATCTCCAGGCCACATCCGACTTTGTCCAAAACGCTGAACCTAGGACCACTTGGGGTGCTTGAGGTCGACATGCGAAACGTCGCGAGTTCAACGTGCCGATACCTGTATCTCACGAGCCCCATCTGGTTCCTCATCATCCCGACGGCTACCTATCCAGCGGTTGCATTCTTACGCGGCCCGTTCACACGTTACTTGCGCAGGAAGCGACGACAGTGCCTGGTTTGCGGTTACTCGCTGATCGGCAACATTACGGGGGTTTGTCCCGAATGCGGGAAGCCGACGACGCGCCCAGAGAAGCTGCCTCGGCTGTTGCGTGTCACACCTTGGCACGTGCTGACGTTTACCGTGCTTCACCTTGCTTGTGCCGTCGGCCTGGCGCATGTAGCAGGATACATACCCCCCGGCCCGAGTGAACGCTATGGTGTTGGCCCCCCGCCAACACAGTTGCTGCTGAATTCCCTCGGCTTCATGGCACCCGCTTTCGGCGCCCTGTGGACTTACCTTTTCGTCGGCTGCCTCAGACGACGATCAGCACGAGCCAAGAGCGCGCAGGGGGGTTCCACCGGTCGGCGGGCATAGCCCGCCCTGGGTTTCTTCGCGCCCGAATCCCTCTTCCCTGTGCCCGTCGGGATGACAACCGCACCGGATCATCGGCCGGGGCGGAGGGCGTGTTCCGCTGGCCGTTGGCCGGACAGGGGCTGCTTGTCTTTCCTCGGCGCGCATCCCGCGGTAAAAACCCCGCGTGCGATCACTGATGCTGCCGAACATCCCGGATGCGCTCAACCGGCTGCGGGAGTTTCTCTGCCGACCAGTGGCGGAGACGCCCTGGGCGGACTGGCGCGGGTTCTGGCTGGGGCAGATTCTCGACGACCGCTACGTGGTCTGCTATTTCCTGCCGCTGTTGGCGATCCTGATGCTGCTTTCACGCCGGCACCTGCGGGTCGGCATTGTGCTGACCGGGCTGGTGTTCCTGGCGTATGTCTTCGGCGTGTTCTACGCGGCGCTGTGGCTGGGCATGTGCGTCGTGTTCTACCGGATCAGCGAGCGCTTCGCGATTGAGGCCAAACGCACCGACGTCATCCGCTGGGGACCGCCGCTGGCGGCAATCCTCATCGTCAGCGGCTGGTACGTCGGCATGATGTGTTTCGCGAGAATTGAGCTGCCGCAGGCGCTCAGCGCCTGGCTCTACGAGCACGCGCAGTGGATCTACCCGTTCGGTTCCCGCCAGTGGCGGTGGGAGCCCTTCCTGCTCGGTCGCTACTTCCACCTGGAACCCGGCCAGCCGGCGCCGCTCTTCTCCTCCATCTTCTGGAATCCGCACAACATCGGCGTCGCGTATTTCACCATACGCATGCTGCACTACTTCTCCGAGCTGAAGCGCGACACCATCCCGCGCGATCGCCGCAGCCTGCTGAACTTCCTGGCGTACCTCTGCTACGCCCCGAACCTGATGCAAGGGCCGATCGAGCGCTACGACCGCTTTCAGGACGAGATGGACACCTGCCACGAGCGGCGGTCGTGGCGAAACGTCCCGCCGGGCCTGGCCCGCATCGGCTGGGGGCTGTTCAAGGGCCTGATCGCGACGTGGTACTTCGCGCCCCTCGTCGTAACAGAGCTCCTCAGCGGGCATTATTACAGGCATCCCGAAGAGATCGACAGCTACGCGCTTCTCTACTTCGGCGTGTACATCCACATCTTCTGGCTGTACCTCGAGTTCAGCGGCTATTGCGACGTCTCCGCCGGCATGGCCCGGCTGCTGGGCTACCGGCAGGTCGAGAACTTCAACTGGCCCTGGCTGGCCCGCAGCATGCGCGACTTCTGGCGCCGCTGGCACATCAGCCTGTCATTCCTAATGCGCGACTACGTGTACATCCCGCTCGGCGGAAACCGCCGACACGTTACGCTCAATCTCCTGATCACGTTCGCCCTGATCGGTATCTGGCACGTCTTGCACCCCCGGGTGCTGGCGTGGGGCCTCGCCATGGGCCTCCTGGTCGCGGTGAACCAGCGCTGGGCACGGTGGATGAAACGGCTCGACGAAAGGCCGGCCGGCTGGCTTCCTGCGGTCCGTCGCGCGTTCGCGAAACTCCGACCGCTGCCCACGATACTGTCGTGGGCGCTCACGATGCACTTTTTCGTCCATTCGCTGCTGCTTTTCTTCGGCGGCAACGGGGCGGTACGCGTGACGTGGGAGCTGATCCGCCGGCCGCTCGAAGCGCTCCTTGGCCCCTGATGCCGGGCTTCCCTCACGCCAGGCTGCCAAAGGCTGGCCGCGCTGCGCTGCCGACGATAACGTAGCCGTATGGCGGCAACGCGCGATCCAAACACGCTGCAACACAAGTTGCGGTGGCTGCTCGGACTGCTGGGCTTAGTGGTGGTCGCCCTGGTCGTCGCCGCGATGGCCTGGTGCCCACAGCAGCCGGTGTACCACGGCCCGGTCCGGCACGTCGTCGTGATCTCGCTGGACACGACGCGGGCGGATCACTTCGGCTGCTACGGCAACACCTGGATTCGTACGCCCCGGATCGACGCGCTGGCGGATGAGGCGGTCCTGTTCGCCGACTACATGACCGTCGTCCCCACCACGCTCGCCTCGCACGTCTCACTGTTTACCGGAAAGTACCCGCACACGCACGGCGTGCCACGCAACGGCTTTGTCGTGCACGCTGACAACGTCATGCTGGCCGAGATCCTGAAAGAGGCCGACTTTCATACGGCGGGGTTCCTGGCGTCGTTCGCCCTCGACAAGCGATTCAACTTCGCGCAAGGCTTCGACTACTTCGATCAGGAGTTCGACATTCTTGCCAACGGGCGCGAGATCGATCAGAACCAGCGCCGGGCGCAGGCGGTCACTGACGCCGTGATTGCCTACCTAGACCGCGAAGGCGTCCCCCCGAACTTGTTTCTCTTCGTGCACTATTTCGATTCGCACATGCCCTACGACCCGCCGCCGCCATACGACACGATGTACGGCGAGGCGAAAGGAGCGATCAAGCTCGGGGACCATCCCGCGCTGCTGGGCGGCTATCGGCCGAGGCAACTCAGGCAGTTCCTCTGCCGTCACGCAGGTGAAGTGTCGTACATGGACCAACACGTCGGCCGACTACTGGATGATTTGAAGCGGCGCGGCATCCTCGACCAGGCGCTGCTGGTCGTGACGAGTGACCATGGCGAGAATCTGGGTGACGAAGCAAGCCACCTGTTTGATCACGGCTGGACGACCTACCAGTCAGTCATGCACGCCGTGGGCGTGATCCGCCTGCCGGGTGCGGCGCACGGCGGCACGCGGCTCGACCTGCCGGTCGCGAGTATTGATATCCTGCCGACCGTGTTGAATTACCTCGAGCTGCCGACGCCCACCGGCGTCGACGGCCAAGTAATCGATCTGACGAACCCGCGTCAGACCACGATGTCACGCACACGCTTCGGCGAAGCGACCAAGCCGTGGGACGAAGTCGAGACCGATCCGCGCTGGCTCAACAACCGCAAAGCACGCTGCGTACGCGAAGGGCCTTTCAAGTACATCTATACATCCTATCGCGGGAGCGAGGAACTCTACGACCTGTCGTCCGACCCGCACGAACGCCGGAATCTGCTCGCGTCTCGCACGCCCGAGCTCGCTCGGCGCGCGGCGGGGCTGCGCCGCAAGCTGGATGCCTGGACCGCCACCCAGAAGCCGCTGCCGTCACACTTCGATCGCGGGCAACGTGAAGAGACGATACGGCGGCTGAAAGCGCTGGGTTATTTGTCCACGGACGACGACGGCGATTGACGTGCGCGGGTGGCCGCGCTGGCGGTTGAAACTAACGCTTGGCGCTTGAATTCTCGTGACGGGCGTCTGCCCGCCCGGCATCCGGCAAGCTATGATAGCCATTGATGTCACGGGAGCCCCGATCAAAAACCGGGTTGCCGCACTTCTGGCGCACGCTGGCGTATCTGCGTCCGCACCTGCGTCCGCTGATTCTCGGGCTGTTGGCGGCAATCGGGGTCAGCGCCTTTTACACTGTCAGCATATCGAGCGTCGTCCCATTGCTGAAAGTCGTTTTCGCCGACCACGAGACGCTCGCCGACTGGCTGCACCGCGTCGAGACCGAGCGTCGCCTCGGCGTGGCCATTGCGGCCGACCTGCCCGATGATCCGGGTGGTCTGGTCATCACCCACGTCCGGCCCGATTCGCCCAGCAGCGACGTGCTCGCGGACGGCGACCGCATCGTCTCGATCGGCGACGAAACGCCGGGGTCATACGCCCTGATGCGATGCTTCGCCAGCCACGCCGACGAGACGATCGGGTCGGTCCTCGTGCGATCGGAAGACGGCGCCGAGCAGGAGGTCGAACTTTATCTCGCCTCCTATCACTGGTGGTCCGGCGCGGTGTGCGGGATCGCATCACTTCTGCCGTCGGGAAAGGACGCCGACAGCCGGCTGAAAACGTTGGCGATCGTAATGGGCGGGCTGGTTCTCATCACGCTGTTGGGTGGGCTATGCCGGCTGGCGAACGAGGGGCTGATCGCGGTGGCCGTCCAGCGGGCTTTGCACAACCTGCGCAGCGCGTTGGCCGAGCACGTCCTGCGGCTGCCGATGAAGTGGCACAGCGCGCAACGCCCCGGCGACACCCTCGGCCGCTTCGCGACCGACATCAACAAGGTCGAGATCGGTCTTACGACGCTGTTCGGCCGGGCAGTACGCGAACCGCTGAAGGCCGCCGGCGTGTTGGCTCTCACGCTGGTGATCGATTGGCGACTGCTGTTCGTGGCGCTGCTCGGGTTGCCGATCGGCTTGGTCGTCATGGGGACCTTTGGTCGGCTCGTGAAACGATCGCAGAAGCGTGCCTCGGAATCGTGGGGCCGACTGCTCGACCATCTTGGCGAAAGAATCGCCGGCATCCGCGTCGTCAAAGCCTTCGGAATGCAGGCGGTGGAAAGTCGGCGTTTCGAACGCGAAGGCCGCACGCTGACCCGCGCCCAGACGCACATCGAGCTGGTCGATGCCGCCACCAAACCGGCGCTCGAAACCCTGGCGATGCTGGCCGTGGCAGCGTTCGTCGTCTATGGCGCCAGCCGCGTGTTCAGCCAACAGCTCGAGCCGCACTTGTTCTTCGCGGCGATCGTGTGTCTCGGCGGGGTGTTCGACCCGGTCCGCAAGTTGGGCAAGGTCAACAACCGTTTGCAGGCCGCCGAGGCGTCCGCCCGGCGACTGCTCGAGCTGAAGGACCTGCGCACGGAAGAGCCGGCCGCCCCGCGTACCCCGCTGATCAACCTGCGGCAGTTTACCAACGCGATCGAGTTCCGCGACGTCTCGTTCGCTTACCCCTCACATCCGGAAAGGCTCGTGCTCGACGACATCAATCTGGCAGTGCGAAAGGGGCAGGTGGTCGCGCTGGTCGGCCCGAACGGCTCCGGCAAGACCACGCTGATGTCACTGCTGCTGCGGTTTTATGAGCCGACAGGCGGGCGCATCCTGATCGACGGGCAGGACATCGGCGAGGTGTCGCTCCGGTCGCTGCGGTCGCAGATCGGCCTGGTCACGCAGGAGGCCGTCATTTTCGCCGACACCGTCCGGGCTAACATCGCGTACGGGGCGGACGGCGTCGCGGACGAGGCGGCCATTCGCCGCGCCGCCGAACGGGCCCACATCGACGACTTCATCCGGGACCTGTGCGTCAAGCACGACGGCCGGGAGACTTGGGGTTACGACGCGTTTATCAGCGCCCGCTCGCTCTCCGGCGGCCAGCGGCAGCGCCTGGCGCTGGCCCGCGCGATCCTGCGCGATCCGCCGATCCTGATCCTCGACGAGGCCACCAGCCAAGTCGACAGCGAATCGGAGCGCAAGATCCAGGAAGCGCTCGAAGACGTTACCCGTGATCGGACGACGTTTGTGATCGCCCACCGCTTCAGCACCATCGCGCGGGCCGACGTGACGGTCGTCCTCAACGAAGGCCGTATCATCTCTTACGGCCGGCACGCCGAGCTGCTGGAAACCTGCCCCTTCTACGTCAATCTGTGCGAAACGCAGTTCGCACGCCGCATCTGATGCGGAAAGCACGCGAATGGAAATGTAGCGGCCGGCGACCCCGCCGGCCGTTGGCGCGTGAAGGCACCGGGACTGAAAGCTCGTTTTGCCGCGAGGGTGGTTCCAGCCCTACAACCAGTCGTCCACCCAACCGTAGATGCGCTGGCCAATCCAGTCCACGGCGACGGCGTACAGGACCAACAAACTGAAGCAAGCGACGACGGCAAACACGATCACGTGCAATGAGCCGGGTCTTTTCACGACGCGGTTAGCATATATGCAGCCCAAACCGACGAGCCATAGGGCCGTCTGCGTCCAACACACGACACTCGGAATGCTGAGTTCGTAGAGTTCGGTGATCCAGTCAGCCTTCCCCGTCGTGACCAGTTGCCAAAGATCACCTACGAATACCGGAGGCGGGCCGTACTTGAATTCGGTCAGCATGACGGCCGAGGTGTAGCAGCCGGCAAGGGCCCAGAATCGCAATGTCGCCAGCGGCCGACCCCAGTGGCGTACATCGATCAGGCTAAGCCAGAGCGTTTGCAGGCCAAGGTACGTTGCCGCGGTGATCACCCACGGCACGACGAAGTCGGCCTCAAAGCCGAAGAGGCACGCAAACGACGTGCTCGCGAAACACGCCCCAGCGAATGGCAGCGCGTGACGCCAGTCGACGCGTGCGACGATCTGCCGTGCGAATATCCACGGGGCGAGCAGCACCGTCGCCCACGTCACCAAGAAGGCAGGAAGCTTCCGCCAGCCGCGGGCCCGCTCGAAGGTGATCGTCGGCACATTCGCCGCCGCGCGTCGCACTTCATCCCAATCGAACGCGGCGCCACACTCCGGGCAGCGCGGCTCGGTCAGGCCGGTGAGGTTGTACTCGCAGCCCGGACAGCGCAACCCGCTATCGGCCGGCGCGGATTCGACGAACGGCGCGCTCTCGGTCCTGTCAGCCGTCATCCCACCCGACAGTTTAGCGATTCCATTGCTCTTCGTGGAAGTCATGAAGCCGCTGCCTTAGAACGCAGCCGCTCTGATGCCTCACAAGCTGGCGACGCCCCCCCTGGTGGGGGTATGCTCTTAGACTGGGTTTCGAACAGGAGGGCTGCTATGCACGCCCGAAGCCCCCAACGGCTGTCCGTTATCCTTGCGTTGTTCGGCCTCCCGGCCGTCAGTACCGCATGGGCCCAGCAGCCGAAGTATCCGTCCACCCGCGTTGATGTCGTCACCGAGGTCGTCCACGGCGTCACGATCGAGGACCCTTTTCGCTGGCTCGAAAACAGCAACGACCCCGAAGTCCAGGCCTGGATTCAGCAGCAAAACGCCCTCACCCGTAGCTACCTGGACCAATTCTCGGCCAAGCGCCAGGCTTTGACCGAGCGGCTGACGGCGCTTTACGGCGCCGCGACCGTCTCCAGCCCCCGTGTCTACGCCGACAGGTACTTCTATACTCGGCGCGAAGGCGGCCAGAATCACGCGATCGTCTATCTGAAGGAAGGCGGCATCGACAAAGAGCCGCGGGCCATCCTGAACCCCAACGAATTCAGTGAAGACGGCACCGTCGCGCTCGACTGGTGGTTCCCGTCGCCCGACGGCTCGCTGATCGCCTACGGCAAATCGTGCGGCGGGGACGAGAAGAGCACACTCTTCCTCCGCCATGTCACGACAGGGAAAGACAGCGGCCTCGTCATTCCGCGTACACGATCCAACACCATTGCCTGGGATGCCGACGGCCAGGGCTTCCTGTATCTCCGCTACCCCGAACCCGGCAGCCTCCCCGCCGGCGACCAGAACTACTACCGCCACGTCTATTACCACAAGCTCGGCACTGACTGGCGCAGCGACCCGAAAGTGTTCGGCGAGGGTCGACCGAAAGAGGAGTGGCCGGACGTCTACCCGTCGTGCGATTACCAGTTCCAGTTCTTGGTTGCTCAGCGCGGCTGGAGCGAGGAAGACCTCTACGTCCGCAAGACCGGCGAAACGAAGTTCCGCCCGGTCGCGGTCGGTCTGAAGGCACGATTCACGGGCGACGTGCTGGGCGATAGGCTCTGCCTGCTCACCAACTACAAGGCCCCGCGCTGCCGCGTCGTCGTGGCCGACCCGACCAAGCCGGATCCCGAAACGTGGAAAGACGTCATTCCCGAGCAGAAGGGCGTGATCCAGAGCATGACCATCGTCGGCGGCAAGCTGGTCGTCAGCGTCATGGAAAACGCCTACTCCCGCCTGATGGTCTACGACCCGGACGGCAAGCTCGTGACCGAGATCGAACTGCCGACGTTGGGTAGCGTCAGCGAGATCAACGGGCGTTGTGACCGCAATGAGCTGTTTTTCCGCTTCGAATCATTCAGCTATCCGCCGGCCGTCTTCCGCTACGACCTCGGCAAGCACCAGATGACGCAAGTCGAGCAGATGCGGGTCGACGTCGATCTGAGCCGCTATGAGACCAAGCAGGTCTGGTTCAACTCGAAGGACGGCACCGGCGTCCCCATGTTCGTGATCCACAAGAAGGGGCTGGAGCTCAACGGCGACAACCCCACCGTGCTCTACGGCTACGGCGGCTTCAACATCAGCATCACGCCGACGTTCCTGCAGCACCCGCTCCCGTTTCTCGAGGCCGGCGGCGTGTACGCGCTGGCGAACCTGCGCGGCGGCGGAGAATTCGGCGAGGAGTGGCACCAGGCCGGCCAGCTTGAAAAGAAGCAGAACGTCTTCGACGACATGATCGCCGCTGCCGAGAAGCTCATCGCCGACCAGTACACCCGTCCCGAGCGCCTGGGGCTGCGCGGCGGCAGCAACGGCGGCCTGTTGTTGGGCGCGATGATCACCCAGCGCCCCGATCTGTTCAAAGCCGCCTACTGCACCGTCCCCCTGCTCGACATGGTCCGCTATCAGCGCTTCTCGATCGCCCGGCTGTGGATCCCCGAACTCGGCTCGGCTGAAGACCCTGAGCAGTTCAAGTTCCTCTACGCCTACTCGCCCTACCACCACGTCAAGAAGGACCAAAAGTACCCGGCGGTGCTGTTCACGACGGCCGAATCGGACTCACGCGTGGACCCGATGCACGCCCTCAAGATGACCGCGCTCATGCAATCGGCGACCGGCTCGGACAATCCCGTCCTGCTGTCGCTCGAAAAGAAAGCCGGCCACGGCCAGGGCAAGCCCTTGTCCAAGCAAATCGAGGAGCGCGTCGATAGCTGGATCTTCTTTATGTGGCAGCTCGGCATGCTCAACGGCGAGGCGTAACCGACAAGCCACGGAGGTACGAAGCCACGAACGGATTCCCGCAGCCCGCGGCCCGCGCGCCCGACCGATCCGAGTCCGAAACGCCGGGTGCCAGGGGCAAGCTCTGCTTGCCCGTGTTTTTCGCCGCTCAAACCTCGTCCTTCACCGCCGATTCCGCGCACCCGCCACCGCTTCACCATTAGCCCTTAGCAATTAGCCATTCCGATACGTAGCATGGTCTGCTCACCCCGCCCCGGCGCGCGTCGATGCTGCCTGCCCGGGCGACCTCGATGGCGACGGCAACGTAAACCTGTCGGACCTCGCGGAGCTGCTCGCCCACTATGATGAAGCTTGCCCATAGTCGCTTCCCGAGAATAACCCGCAGCGGGGCGCCGTGGAGGATCGAACTCCGTAGCCTTTCTCTTAAGCAGCGCAACCTTCCAACCGACGACTCCCGCACTGCATTGGCCTCTCGGAATCGCCGTAGCCGGGGCGGTGCGCTAAGGGTCCACACACAGAAACGGCGCTGGCCCCCGGACGATCAAGTCTTCGAGCCAACCGCGAAGACATCCTGGTCGCCAGAAAGCGCCCGAGAGATTATGCTATGTGTTGATCCGGACATGCATTAGCGGGGCGTGCTGCGAGCAGTTCATGGATCCTCAAGCGGCGGTGGAAGCTCAAGCATGCGTAGATGGCCACGGGAACCACAACTCGCCCGTGACGTGATGGGACATTGGCCCTAGCGGAAGCGAAGCCATTTAAGACCTGTATTGGGCGCTCGCCTGGGCCTCGCGTCGGGCAGAGCCGACACAGGATGGGGCACGAGCGGCCGGTCTCGCATTCGAGCGGGGCCGGTCGGCGTAAGCGGCATGTCGGTTCGGCGCAGAAAAGGATCGACCGTTGTCTGACAGCAGGAACTGGCTGGTTATTCGCCGTGACTTGCGAATCGTCGAGAAGGTTGAACTTCGCGGCGACGTCTTGACTATTGGACGCTCGGTGAAATGCGACATCACTCTCGAGCATCTGTCCGTGTCCCGCTATCACGCGCGGCTGGAACGGAGAGGCGGCCGCTGGTTCGTCGTTGACGCGGATAGCATGAACGGCGTGCTGGTTCACGGTGAACCGGTTAAGGAAGCACCCCTGAGTCCCGGAGACATCATCGAGATTCGACCCTTCTCGCTGAACTATCTCACGGGCACAACTGAGCCGGGCGATCAATCGATTCGGCTGGCGGACGGCGCCTCAGGGACGGCCACTGCACGCGTTTCCACCCCGCCCACCGCCGTGGTCAGGCAACGACTGGATGATCTCTATTCGCTCGCCCGCCTGGTTCTTGAGCGAAAAGATGACGGCTCTTTGTGGCAGTCGATTCAGGCTGCGCTACAGCGGTCGCTTTCGGCGGACCGGTGTGTCCTGATCGGGCTGGACGAGTCGGCGGCTATGTACCGCCTGGCCCCCATCGCTTCGCCCGCCGGCCGCGTCGAGACGCTCGACGCCAGTCGTTCCGTCCTCAACGAAGTGATCGGTTCGCGTCAAGGCGTCCTAATCGAGCGCGTCGGCGCCGATCAGCGGGTCGCTCATGCCGCCAGCTTGACCGGCAGGGGTGTCGGCTCGGTGATCTGCGTGCCGGTGGTGGTCGAAGGCCAGACGAAGGCGATTGTATACGCAGATCGCAGCCAGACTCGGCGTCCGTTTCGCGGCGAAGACCTGGAGTTTGTTGCCGCGGCGGTCGACCTGGCTGCCGCAGCCGTTGAGCTGGACGAGTTGCAGGAGAAGGCCCGCGAGTTGGCGCGTGTCCACGGACGCATCGAAGCCGCGCGGGAGATCCAGGAGCTGCTGCTGCCCGTGCCGATTCCCCAGCCATGTTGGGGACAAGTCGCAGCACGGAACTTTCCGGCGGAACAGATGAGCGGCGACATCTACGACGTGGCTGTCGATGAGTCAGGCAATCTTATCGTTTGTCTGGCCGACGTAGTTGGCAGTGGCGTTCCTGCCGCACTGTTAACGGCTGTCCTGCTGAGCACATTGCGTCTGAGCCTGGCTCGCGCTGACGAGTTGCGCGAGGCCGTCCGCCAGGCAAACGCCGCCTTCGAGTCGCACAGTCCGCCCGAAGCGTTCGCTACAATGGTCATCTGCCGGTGGTCAGCGAGCGGAAGCGTTGTCGAAGTTGCAAATGCCGGGCATCACCCTCCCTTGTGGCTGAAGCCGGACGGCACGCTCGACGTTTTCCCCGAGCGGATCGGGCTTCCGCTCGGCATCAGCGAGACCTGGGACGGCCGGGTCGTGGGCTATGATGCCAGCGACGTGGCCCTGATGGTGCTTTACAGCGACGGGGCAATCGAGGCTAGAAACCAAGATGGCGAGCAATACGGAGCCGCCCGGCTTTCTCAGACAGTGGCGCGCCTCGGAGCACGAAGCCCGGCAGAGGTTGTCGACGCATTGGCGGCTGACGTCAGGAAGTTCTGCCGGCCTTGCGAGCCGGCCGACGATTTGACCCTGCTCGTCGTTAAGCGATCACCGCTCGCACGCGGTGAATAGCGTTTCCGGCGCTCAACTCCGGAGAGGTTCTCCCAATTGTAGCCTTCGCCACAATGGAGACGCCTGAACATCCCCCGGAGGAACGGGCGGCCGCCTGAGTCGCGGGCGAGGCGTGTAGCGGCCGACCTCCGTGTCGGCCGTAAAGTTTTGGGCTATTCACGCGCCGTAGGATCTTGGGCTGTTCACGAGCCATCAACGGCCGGGACAGAGCCCGGCCGCTACGTTTGCTGTGCAGGCTGACTTTTGCACTGGACTGCTGGAAGGACAGCCGGCCGGCTGCGTCGCGGAGCAGCGCAGCAGAACGCCCGGGTAGCGGTCTTGTGCACGACCCTCGCCCGGGCGTTCAGAAGGAGGGAAAGCCTTCCATCTCATTCTGGCCAGCCGGTCGATCGGCGCCTATTAGGGTTTGTCGGTATTCTCGCCCGTGCAGCTTGGATGGCCGAGCGCAAGAGAAGCAACCGGCCCGAGCGCGGGGGCTTCCGTCCCACGCACGCGATGTGTCCGAGCGGGGAAATTGTGATTCGGTGAGGACCGTACGCAGCGGGTTGGTCTGCGTCCATCAGGGATCGCAGCTATGCCGGCTTGGAGGGTGCGTGAGACTTCCGGCGGCGTTGGGGTGGCATGGCCGCTTGTGAGCGGCCATGGGCTTCGCGAGGACGTGCTCCAGTCCGGAGAACATGCCCGCTCAAAGCAGCGGGCATGCCACCCGGCCGCTCGCTCGCGCTCGGGGTCTGATGGCGTGTCGCCCCCTGCCACCGGACCCTCGGCCTCGCCTATCAGCGAGGCGCGCAGAGTGTCATGCACGGCCGCTTGAAACCCGATTGGATGCATCGTTGCTTCAGAAATCGGGATTGGCTAGGATGGAAGCCACGACCACGTCTCGGCTCCGACGGGG
>JBHHZX010000043.1:0-15863 GCA_046758265.1 Phycisphaerae bacterium | reverse complement strand
GCGGGCTGGGGCTGCCCCTGGTTCCAATACCTGGGCAAAATGGAGCGCAACAACTTCTGCGGGCTGTGCATGGAGTGCATCAAGAGCTGCCCCAACGACAACATTTCGGTCTTTGCCCGCCCGTTCGCCATGGACACAAGGATCAAGGGTTACGACGAAGCCTGGAAAGCGTTCATCATGCTGGCCCTGGCAATGACCTATTCGGTCACGCTGCTCGGGCCCTCCGGCGTGGTCAAGGACTGGGCCAACCTCAGTGAGGTCGGCAACGTGGCCGGATTCGCGTGCTACGCCGGTATCGTCTGGGGGGCGGCGTTGGTCGCTTTGCCGGCGATGTGGGCCGCGGGTTCCTGGACAGGCCGCAAGTGGGCCGGGCTGCGTGAGGTGTCGCTCAAACAGGTGTTTCTGTCCTACTCGTTCATGCTGGTGCCTCTGGGGCTGATGGCATGGATTGCCTTCAGTCTCCCGTTGATCATGGTGAACGGGGCCTACATCGTTTCCGTCATTTCGGACCCTATGGGGCGCGGGTGGGACCTGTTCGGAACCGCCCACGTGCCCTGGACGCCTGTGTTGCCGGAATACACCGTCCACCTCCAGATCGTTCTGCTGGCGGCCGGTCTGTACTTCGCTCTGAAGCGCGGGTGGATGCTCGCCGCCGAGCTGTACGCCGACAAGTTCCGCGCGTTGCGCAGCTTTGTGCCGGCGGGCGTATTGTGCACGGTGATTACGTTGGCGTTCGTCAGAGTCTACGCCGGCTAGAGGATGCAGCCATGGGGATCAAGGAGTGGGTGGCGATCGCTGGCGTGGTGGCGGTCCTGGCCGGGACGCCGGCCGCGATGCTCTCCTATGAGCGCGGACTCACAGCGACCGGCCGGGCCGAGGCCCGGGTCATTACCCTGACGGGCGTGGGCACGCAAGGACTCTGGACCGTGGAGGACGTGGTCGGCCACAGCTACTGGCGGCGGGAGTACGAGCGCGCGACGCTGATGCTCGAGGCGCGCCGCCCGGTGATTCTCCGGCTCAAGAGCGCGGACGCGACGCACAAGTTTTACTCGCCCGCGATCGGCGTCGGGCCGGTTGAAGTTGAGCCCGGGCATGTCGCCGTGGTCGAGTTCGTCGCTCCGGCCCCCGGGACGTACGAGTATTACTGCGTCGCGGTCTGCGGCGAGTGCCATCCCTTCATGCGCGGTGAGATCGTGGTCTATCAGCAGGGTGGATCGCCCCCCGACGTCGTACATCCGCCCACCACCTGTATCCACCGCGACCTGCTGGCGCCGGATACCGACGACCTGGTGGCGCGCGGTGCATATCTTTTCCGGCGCTACGGTTGTTTCACCTGTCACGGCGAGCGGGCTGAGGGCGGTGTTGCCAACTACAATTATGCTAAGGGAAGCGTGCCGACGCTGAACACGATGGCGGATAAGCTGTTCCTGTACGATCCGCAGGAGGCGGACGCCTTCATCAAGCTGCTGAAGCTTGACCCGGGATTGAAAGGTGTCGAGGGATGGCGTGAACTGGTGCCGGCCATCTTCAGCCGATTCGACCTGACGCTGGCGCGGTACCAATCGGTGAAGATGGTGATCGCGAACGGCAATCCGGTCGGCAAGGCCGACGTCCACGGACCGGAGCCGCCGTTGTGGATGCAGGGCCGGCAATACCGGTTTTCCGACCGGGATATCGATGCGTTGGTGGCGTACTTCGTGTCCCAGTTTCCCCGGGGATGAGGAGGAAGAGGACGGAGTAGAAGTAGAAGAGACGGAGGAAGACCCTTGAGCCACGTGCCCCTCAAAAACCTGGAGCCGGACGTCGACTACTTCTACTGCGAAGAATGTCAGGAGCACATACCCTGCCGCCGCACGGACACGGGCTATTGGGAGGTGGACTGCAAACATTGTATTGGTGAGTGCAGCGTTTGTCACTGCCCGCTGCGGGTCCTGTGCTTTGGGTACGCCGGCGACGCACCCCCGATCCCACCTTCGTTACGTCCCCGCGGCGCCCGACGCGCTACCGGTCGTCCTACGCATCACGCCCGGCGGATGCATCCGTGGCCTCTGGGCGGACGCGATAGATCTCGGCGCGATCGGCCGTCTCCACGTCCACCGCGCCAGCCACGTTGAGTTCGACGCTCAGCGCCAGCAGTGGCACGTGCGGGCGGCCGCGCCCTCGGAGTTGCCCCGCCTCCTCCAAGGCCTGTTGCGCTGTGCGTCGGGCCCAGTCCTCTATCGCTCGGCTTGCCGTGCGGAAGCGCTGGCTTGGGAACAGCGTCACTTCGGCCCGGGGCGGCGACGGCTGGGTCTGAACGGCGAGATCCAGCGTTCTTTGATCCTTGAGCTCCTGTCCGAGCTTTACGGTACACGAGAGTCCCGGATCGATGTCGCCGCAAGTGAGTTGCTACGCGATCTTTTGGCTGACGCGCGCCCGCAAGAGAACCCGGTTGCGGGCGCCCACTCCCAGCTTTCCTTTGAACAGCTCATGGGCTGTGTTCATGACGTCCGGCATCAAGATCTCTTCCGGTAGCCGCGTTAGCCGGAAACCGCCGCTGCGCGCGGCGTCAAAGCGCCAGATGGTCCGGGCTTCCTCTGTAACCCCGACGCCGTTCGTGGCCACAGCACCCGGTGTGCCCAGGGTGGCGGGCTCCAACCGTGCCGTGTACTCTCCGGAGGCCGCGGTTGCGGCCAGGCCGACGGTTGCGAGGGTTGCGACGATCTCTGATACCAAACAGCATCGGGGCACGGTGTGCTGAACATCCATGTCGAACGTTTGAAGCGGCTTCCACAGCGGCCGGACGAAACCTGGCAGGCCGGCACGTTTCGGCTGCCGTCCTGGTACGCGGAGTCGGACGGCAAACCCAGCCGACCCTGGGCGGGCCTGTGTGTCAGCGTCGCGACCGGACTGGTTCATACGTCGGAGCTGCGGCCGGCGGCGGACAAATCTCCCGGCATGGCGCTGGAGGCGCTGGCAGGTCTGGCCGCCAACAAGAAGACGGGCGGGTATCGCCCCGGTCGCTTGGAGGTGAGGGAGGCGGAGCTGGCGTCGTACCTCGCGAGCATGCTCGTCCACGCCGGGATCGAAGTCGTGCAGGCTCCGGAACTGCCGGCGCTGGACGCGGTGCTCGACGACATGACACGCCACTTTCTGCACGGACGAGATGATCCTGCCGCGCTCAACGTCGAAGGCGTCACGGTCGAGCATCTTCGGAGCTTCGCCGAGGCCGCCAAGGAGTTTTATGACGCCCGACCGTGGCGACATCTGAGCGATGACGACCTCATCGAAGTCGTCTCCCCGCCCCCTGAGAAGGGCCTCGGGTTCGCCACCGTGATGGGGGCTGGCCGGCGAGAGTTCGGCTTGGCGTTCTTCGAGTCGCGGCGCGAGTACGAGCGCATGATCGAGCTGGACGATCCGCCGCGCTACTTCGCGAAGCGTAGCGTCTGGTCGCTCACGTTTGAGTCGATTACGCACCTGCCGCTTGGCGACGCGGATGCCTGGGAGGATCACAACCTGCCCGTTGCGGGCGAGGACGCGTATCCTCTTCTGGCGCGCTTCGGGCCGAAGGACAGCGTGCGCCGGCCGACAGCGTCAGAGTGGGCTTTCGTCGAGGGATTTGCCCGGGCACTGGCGCGGACGACCGAACCGGAGATGGACAGTGGCCGCTGGAGGAAGGCCGTCCCGACAATCGCGGGCTCGCAAGAGTACGTCTTGGCCTTGCCGGCGTTGCTGGAGCCCATCGAGAGGCCGGGACCCGGGACGCGACGAGGGAAGCCGGGCTTCCCCGACCGGCGCGCCATGGAACGGGTACTGGTTGACATCGGGCGCGCGACCGAGGGCATGGAGTTCTCCTCGCCCGAGGAACTCGATCGATTCCTGAACGCAAACTTCACCGGCAAGGAAGTTCCACATCAAGCGCCGCGCACGCCGCTGGAGCAGGCCCAGGACCTGGCGTACGAGGCAGTCGAAGCGAAGGGGCGTCGGCGAATACAACTGGCGCACAAGGCGCTGGAGATGTGCCCGGACTGTGCCGATGCGTACGTGCTGCTGGCCGAGCAGCGTTCGGAATGGCAGGAGGCGCGCGACCTGTATGCCCAAGGCGTGGCGGCGGGGGAACGCGCGCTCGGGCCGCAATTCCTCGCGGACGAGGTCGGCCACTTCTGGGGGTTGATTGAAACACGGCCGTACATGCGGGCGCGCTTCGGGCTGGCATACTGCTGCGAGCAGCTCGGTCAGCTCGACGAGGCGACTGGCCACTACGAGGAGCTGCTGCGGCTGAACCCCGAAGACAACCAGGCGGTGAGGTATCGGCTCGCCGGCTGCCTGTTACGAGCCGGGCGCTCGGATCAGCTTGAGGGTGTCCTCCGGCAATACGACGATCCCTCCGCCCACTGGCGTCATCTCTGGGCCCTTTGGGCGTTCCGAATGGAGGGCGACAGCCCCAGGGCCCGCGAGCTGCTGACCGCTGCGCACAAAGAGAACCGGCACGTACGAAAGTACTTGCTGGCCAACGCACCCTTGCCGGACGATCAGCCGGATACGTATCAGCCCGGCCACGACAGCGAGGCCGTGATCGTGGCCGCCGAGTTGGTCGACGCTTGGGAAGCGACGCCCGGTGCGCTCGAGTGGCTGGCGGACGTGACCAAGCCTACCAGGACGCGACGCCGTCGTCGCGAGCGGAAGTAACCCGGGAGAAAGCCGACCGTGCGCAAAAGCGCTGGCGACCATTCTGCTCGGCGGCTGCCCGGCGAAGCAAGAGGCCCCATGGGGTGCCACTGGCGGCTCGTCCGCCAGTGCACGGGCAGACATGCTGCCCGTGCCACCCGAACCGACGCGGCGCACTGCCGTTTCGACGGCGACCGACCGCGCCGCCTGCCGGAACGCTCGAGCATCCGGCAGACCAACCCAACCACGGCCCTGCCGCCAACGCCCTGGCCGCCCAGAAGCGGCCAGGCCACTCGCGCGCTCCGACGGCGCCGAAACCTTTACTGCTCTTCGCGCAACAGTTCGACCGAGCGCTGCGGGTTCAGCAACAAGTACGGAGGCGCGCCCTCCTTCCGATCCGCTCCCTTCTTGATCAGCTCGATCACCGCGCTCGGCTTCAGCGTCGGCTTGAGCGCGATCAGCTTGGCGGCGAGGTTCGTGACGTTCGGCGCCGACATTGATGTCCCGGAAGCCTTCATCCGCTCTCCGCCCGGTACGTAGCTCTCGACCTCAAATCCATTTGCGTAGACGACCACGTTCCGGCCGAAACTGGTGAACGATGTCGGCTCACCCGCCTGGTCAACCGCCGCGACAATCAACAGATTCGGCAAGTCGAACGAGGAGGGAATGACCTCGTCGAACTCCACGTCGCTGTCCTCATTGCCGGCGGAGCTGACGAACAGGATCTCCGGCGCCCCCTGGATCGCGTCGTGCAACCCCCTGCTCAGGATTGAAAGAATCTCGCCGGCCAGCTTGGCGCGCTCGTCGGCAGTCTCACCGACCCCGTTGGCTTCCAGCCCGGACTCGATCTCCTTGAGCGTCCAGCCCCAGCTCATGTTCACGGCGCGGACATCGTGCGCTTTAAAGTAGCGGGTCGTGGCGCGATACGACTGCGCATGTCGCTGCGCGATCTCAATCGTCAGCGGCTTGGGAATCATGTGGTAGTCGAACATGTTGCGGGCGATCAGAATCCGCGCAAACGGATTGCCGTCGATCGCGATGCCGGCCACGTGCGTGCCGTGCATGTAATTACTGCACAGGTTGAGATCTTCCACGAAGTCGTCGACCCTGTCCTCCTCCAGGCCAGCAATGTGCCGCTTCAACGCGGACGCCTCCGGACTCTCGATCGCCGCCTGGGTGTCCACGAAACCCTTCACGTGTTTCATTACGCTGTCGATGCGGCCGGCGGCGGCGCCCAGCGGATACAGCATCTCAGGTGTACGTTTGCCGTCGAGGTCGAACGCGATGCCGTGCACGTCATCGACGAACCCGTTGCCGTCGTTGTCTTTCCCATCAAGCTTTTCCTGGGGGTTGACGAAGAGTTGCCCCTCAAAGATCGGCGTGTCTACGCCGGAATCCCAAACCCCGATCACGACCGGCTTGAGGCTCTGCGCTTTCCTGAGGGTCACGGCGCGGGCCGGCCAGATATCCCGCTTGGCCACCCGGTGCCGGTCGATCACGTCCTGGTAGACGCCGACAAGCTCCTGTTTGAGTGGCAGTCGCAACTTAAGCGCGTAGCGCATCCTCACCACGCCGTCGGCGATATCGGAACTGATCTCGCCCGATTTGGCCGCGATCGGATCCCAGCGACCCTGGACCACGCCCATCAACAAGTTCTCGGAAAATATCTCCGCCCGCCCTTTCGACTGCTTGATCTCCTCCTGCACGATATCCCAGGGCAGCCGTCCAACGGCTACGGCCAGGTGATTGCGAAATGCGGCTCTCATGGCAGGGTCGTCGAGGTCCTGGCCGGTTTCGCGCCGCGCGGCGATCAGCGCTTCCGAGGTCAGCCCCATGGTCAGCTTGAGGGCCTCTTTGTTCTCCAGCGCACGGATTTGGCCGATTCTCGTCAGCGCGTCATCGTAGCGGCCTTCGAGCATGTCGAGGCCCAGCAGCACGCCGTACAGACGCTGCAACGTCGTCGCGTCAGCAATCTCGTATTTCTCCAGGTCGCCTGCGGTGTCGGCCCGCACTTTCGCCGCGAACGCGGCGAATTGCTCATCCGAGCGCAGCAACTCAGACACGCTCCCTGCCAGCTTGTACGTGTGCCGCGGCAGGTCGTTGAGCGTATTGAGCTTGATCTTTTGTTTCGGGCGGTCGCTCTGCGCGAAGGCCGCCCCCGACCACAGAATCGCTGCGGCAAGTGCGACGACAGACAGCCCTTGTGCCCACCGTGATGAGCGCGACATGTCGCTTCTCCTTTAATTGGGTCCCCTGTGACCGAACCAGATCAACAAGACGCGCCAACTTCAACCCGCTTTCGAGATCCGCTGGAGAGCCTGCTCCTCTCACGAGCTGCGCGCCGCCGGCAGTATACCCGCTCGGCCACAAAAGACCTAACCCCCACCAAGCGCCGGGCGCCTCTTGACCCGGCAACCCTCAGCCCCCAAAATCCGCTCACGCTGAAGGTTAGCCCTGAAGGCGCGAGAGAGCGAATCTCAGCGTGGCGGAAAGGACGCCGCCGGCACAGGGAGTGGGGGCCGGATTGGTTCCCTGTTTTTCCCTTAGAAGACGGGATTCTGTGGCCGCCGACGAAGCATGGGGTCGGCGGGGGTGTACTACTTCGTAAGTTGTGGTTGTGTTTATGTCGGGTCCGACCCGGCTACGGAGTATGGAACCTTGGCGAACATCGGTACCCATTGCATCGTGGAGTTGTATGGCTGCCCCCGCGAACCGCTCAACGACGAAGAATTCGTCAAGAACGCCGTGCGCGAAGCGAGCAGCCACGGGTTGGCGACACTCATGGGCGAGGTTTCACATCATTTCCATCCGCACGGAGTGACCGCACTCGGACTGCTCGCCGAATCCCACATCTCCGTTCACACCTGGCCCGAACACGGCTACGCGGCCGCCGACGTCTTTACCTGCGGCGAGACCGCCAACCCCCAGAAGGCCTGCACGTATCTCATCAAGGCCTTCCAGGCCAGTCGATACTCACTGACCAAACTCGTCCGCGGCCCCGAAGCTTGCCTGGACCGCGACGCCGACGCGCCTCGACTCGAAGTCGAGCCCATCGTCGCGGCGACCGGCTGGCCTGTCGCGTAGAACAGTACCAATACACCGCTCGCAGGAGACCTGCACATGCCCGGTAGCGAATTGCGCGCCGACTTCTGGGTTTACGAATACATCACGCCCTGGGATTTTTACGCGCACGGCGTAACCCGGATGCTTGCCTACCGGAAAACCAGATTCCAGGAAATGTACATCGTCGAGACCGGCGCCTACGGCAAAGCCCTCGTCCTTGATGGCAAATGGCAGTCCTGCACCGGCGACGAGTTCCTCTACCACGAGCCCCTCGTCCACCCCGCCATGCTCCTCCACGCCAATCCGCGCAGCGTGCTCATCCTCGGCGGCGGCGAGGGGGCCTCTGCCCGAGAAGTCCTTCGCTGGAACAGCGTTGAGCACGCCGTCATGATTGACATCGACGGTGAGGTCGTGGAAGCCTGCCGGGAGCATCTGCCGGAGATGCACCAGGGCGCGTTCGACGACCCGCGGCTGGAAGTGGTCATCGAGGATGCCCTCGACTACCTTGACAACTCGAAAACTACCTTCGACGTCATCGTCTCTGACCTCTCCGACCCGATCGAGGAAGGCCCCTCGTTCAAGCTATTCACCAGGGAATACTTCGAAAAAGCCCGGCGGGCACTCGCGTCCACCGGCGTTTTCGTCGTCCAGGCCGGCCCGGTCTCACCCCCCGAGATGCACTCGCATTGCCGCCTCGCCAGCACGCTGCGATCGGTGTTTGCCCACACGGCGTCGCTGACGACCTTCGTCCCCACGTACGCTGCCCCCTGGAGCTACATCGTGGCGTCCGCGAACCCGATCAACACACAGCCGGACCCCGACCAGACCGACCGCCACCTCGCTGAGAAAACGACCGGCGACCTGAAGATGCTCGACGGCTCGGCCCTGCTGGGTTTGTACCAGCTTCCCAAGCACCTCCGCAAAGCTATCGCCGAAGAGACGCAAATCTACACGTTGGACGCGCCTCCCAGCTTCTTCGGCAAGGGTGCCCGCGGGGACACGTAGGAGGAGCTCTGGCCTGGTCGCCGGTAAGTTCTGCGTCAACGCGCATACGCAGCCGTTCCCCGGCGGAGAGCTCCGCAGCCAGATCGTACCCGACCCGGCCACAGTCCTTCTTTTGGGAGCTGGCTCCCTACTGCTCGGGCGCCGACGCCGACTACGCCGAGCCTGGATGCCGAGTAGCGTCCGGTCTCCCTGCCGGACGAGTTCTGTCTCAGCCGCGGCGCAACAACTGCCGGCGCAGAAGGGTCCGGGCTGATCGTGCTGCCAAGTCGTCTCGTCGCCGAACTGACCGTGCGCTTCCCATTCGCCTGACTTGGGGTGTTTGGGGCTACTCCGTCTGGTATTTCACCGAGCATCCGAAGGGCTGCGTCTTGGCAAGCGGAATCTCCTGACTGGCCAGAACGGCAGCGAGCGCCTCAACGACATAGTTGCGATCACCCTGATTGTCGATCGCTCCGTCATATACGACAACGCCCTTGTTGATCACGAACATGTGTGGCGTGGTCTTGGCCTCATAGAGGCGCCCGACGTTCCCGTCGGTGTCCATCAGAATCGGGTACGGAATGCCGTTTTTGCGGTGGTACTCCGCGTCCTTGGCCGCCGTTTGGTAATGCGTGCTGTCGATCGCCAGCCAGATGACACCCTTCACGGCGTACTTCGCAGCCAGCTCCTTCATCGTCGGCATATAGTGCCTGCTGACCGGGCAGTCCTGATTCCACCACTCCAGCACGACGACTTTGTCGCTGTAATCGGAGAGCTTGTACGTCTTGCCATCACACGCCCTCAGCTCGAAATCCGGCGCCGGTTTGCCGTACTTCACCGAGCACCCAAACGGCTGCGTCAGGGCAAGGGAAACCTCTTTGCCCGCCAGAACCGCGGCGAGCGCCTCCGCCACATAGTTGCGATCACGCCGATTGTCGATTGCCCCGTTGTAGGCGATCACGCCCTTGTTGATCACGAACATATGCGGCGTGGTCCTGGCGTCGTACAGGCGGCCGACCTTCCCGTCGGTGTCCATCAGAATCGGGTATGGAATGCCATGTTTGCGGTGGTACTCCGCGTCCTTGGCCGCCGTTTGGTAATGCGTGCTGTCGATCGCCAGCCAGATGACACCCTTCTCGGTGTGCTTCGTAGCCAACGCCTTCATTGTCGGCGTATAGTGCCGGGTGACCGGGCAGTCCTGATTCCACCACTCCAGCACGACTATCTTGTCTTTGTGATCGGAAAGCTGGTAGGTCCTACCGTCACAAGCCCTCAGCTCGAAATCCGGCGCCGGCTTGGCAACCTCCGACGTCTGCGCCCCTTTGGGGGCCCGGGCCTGCCCGACCGCGCTGGCCGAAACCAGCAACCACACCAGGCATAGACCTGACACAGTACGAGTGATGCACATCGCTTCTTGCTCCGTAAAGCAGTAATTTAGGGATTCCGTGAAACCTCGACTTCGAGGTCCCTCTCGTTGCATGATTTTAACGCGAAAGACGCCCGGGCAACGGGCATGCAACTGCAACGGGTGTGACCGCAACCGACGGCCAGCGCCCGACCTGACGCTAGCGTCGCGGTACACTACGAGGAGGGCCTTGCAGCCGCGCTTGTCTAAATCGCAGGAAGGAAAGTGATCGTGAAGCCAATTGAACGGGTTCAATGCGTGTTGGACGGACGCCGGCCGGACCACCCACCGGTCAGTTTCTGGCATCACTTCGCACCGGACCAGGTCCACGGGCCGGCCGCGGTGGCGGCCCACGTGGCACACGTGGAGACCTTCGACCTCGACTTCCTCAAGGTAATGAACGACAACCCCTACCCACATGCGACACCGGTCGAGAGTATCGGCGACCTGGCGTCGCTCACCGTCATGCGCGGGGACGAGCCCGAGTTTGCCCGGCAGCTCGACCTCCTGGCCGATCTGAAGCGGAGCCTCCGCGGGCCGGTACTGATGACGACCACGATCTTCAATGCCTGGGCGACGCTACGCCGCTTGGTGCGGCCGCCGACGAGGCACGGGCCGCCGAACCTGGAGGCCGACGACGAAGCGAGCCGGATAATCAAGGTGTGGTACGCGGAGGACCCGGCCGCAGTGACCACGGCGATCCGAACGATTGCTTCGAGCCTGGGCAGCTTCGCCCGGCGCTGCGTCGACGCCGGAGCCGACGGCATCTTTCTGTCGGTGCGGGATGACTGGGTTGATTCGCCCGCCGACACGACGCGCCTATACGACAAGCTCGTCCGCCCCACTGATTTAGAAATCCTGGCCGGCGCCGCCGCCGGACGGCTCAACATGCTGCACGTCTGCGGTAAGGCGGTTGATTTACGTGCCTTCGCGGAATACCCGGTGCACGCGCTCAACTGGGCCGATCGCGCCGCCGGTCCTGCAATCGCCGCGGTCTCCGGCTGGGCCAGGCCAGCGATTTGCGGCGGCATCGACAACCTGACGACGCTCCCCAACCGCACTGCGGCGGAGTGCGAAAACGAAGTCATCGAGGCGCTCAAGCAAGCCGGCGATCGGCCGATCATGATCGCTCCTGGCTGCACCTACGACCCCGAGCGCGTCCCGCGCGAAAACCTTCAAGCCGTCTGCCACGCTGCTCGGCGCTAGCGCGAGGATTGCATCGGACGACCGGGACGCGTGCGCGGCCACCACGCCTTGCTCCGACGCTGGTTGGCCGCGCTGGCTGAAGCGCACGGCTCCCCGCTCTGCGATCCCGCGGCCTCGCCGCTACTCGATGAACTCGATCGCGCCGACGGCCGGGACCAGGCCGGCCGCGGCACCATCGCTCAGCAGTCGCCGGACGGCTTCGCGACCTTTGTCTCCGTAGTCGAGCGTCCACTCGTTAACGTACATACCGACGAATTGATCAGCGAGCTGCTCGTTGAGCCCGCGGCCGAACTTCAAGGCGTACTTCACCGCTTCTTGGCGGTGATCGAGGCTGTACCGAATACTCGTCTTGATGATACGGGTGAGGTCGCGACAGACCTGCTCGCCAAGATCGCGCCGCACGACGTTTCCGCCCAGCGGCAGCGGCAGCCCGGTGCGCTCCATCCACCACTGTCCGAGATCGACGACCAGGTGGAGCCCGTGCCCGGCATACGTGAGCTGTCCTTCGTGAATCAGCAGTCCGGCGTCCACGTTGCCGTGGGCAACTTCCTCGGGGATCCGGTCAAACATGACAACCAGTGGCCTGAACGTGTCCTTGCCGAGCAGCAGTTGCAGCGTCAGATACGCCGTGGTCATCAGCCCGGGGACGGCGATTGTCCTGCCCCGGAGTTGCTCGCTCGGGGTCGGGGCGCGCGTGACAACCACCGGACCGTAATTGTCGCCCATGCTCGAGCCGCAGCCCGCGAGCTGATACTGGTCGGCCACGTAAGGGTAGGCGTGGATGCTGATGGCGGTCACCTCATATTCGCCGCGTGTCGCCCGTTCGTTGAGCGTCTGGATATCTTCGAGAATGTGCTTGAATTGGTAGCGGCCGGGATCGACCGCGCCGGAAGCAAGGCCATAGAACATGAAGGCGTCGTCGGGGTCCGGGCTGTGAGCCAGGCGGATGAGCATGCAATTCTCCTGTGCGCAGGCGGCTGTTCGCGCCGCTGAGGGAAGCGGCAATTGTTGCGCAGAGAGTAGGCGGGGTCAAATCGAGACGGGGCCGCAGACTTGAGACGCTGCTACACGCTCTGGCGAATCCGGGCGAGACGCCCGCCGCTGCATTGCTGCCGACGCCTGGCGAGGGCTCGGTGGCAACGTTCCGGGCACGACAGTTGCCGGACGAGGGCTTCAGGTGCCCTCACCGGTGGTCGTGGTGCTCGCGTCGGTGCCGGTACCGCTGTCCTGTTCGGTGCCCAGCTCGACCACGGCGAAGAGGCCGTCGATGATGCCATCCATGATGTTCTTTACGCCCGATTCGAGGCTGCTGGCGGCGGCGTCTCGAAAGGCGCGTCCGGCCGCTTCGTCGTCGCAAGCGGTCCCGGTGAGGAGGGCCGCTGCGGCAAGCGCCAAGATTGCGCACCACCCGCGCTTGCTGCGCGAGAGGATCGGGCTACCGGCTGCTTTGTTTCTTCCTTGATTCATCGTAAGCTCCGCTCACGCCAAGCATTTTCCGTTCCGACGGCTCCGACGATACCGAGCCGCCGGTAACCGGTTGGCAAGCCGCATGCCAGCGGCGGTGGGCCGGAAGCCGATGTCGCGGCCGGCGTCGAGGAGACGCGTGCGTCGTGCGGGCTGGTCGAGTAACCTTTTATGCCGTGACCCCACCATGCGGTATCGGGTGGACGACATGGTGCAGACACGCTGGTTGGAAGCGCAGAACCACTACGAATCGCTGGCCGTCAGCCTGCGGACGCTGCTGGCTTGCTGGGACATGGACCGCCAGTACGACGAGCTGGTCGCCGTGCTGGGGCTCGGGGCGGCAACGGTAGTCGCGTCCGACGACTCGCTTGGCTGGTGGTGCACCTATGCTCGCGATGCGAGCCTGATCGAGACGGCGGAGCTCTACGGGCTTGGGCTGCGCGAGCTGCACCCGCCGGAGGCGACGCAGGGCCTCAGTCGCTCCGCCGAGTTTGCCCAGCACTTTCGGGATAGCTATGTGCCGCTGATCGCCCGGGCGCTGGAGCATGGCCAGCCCGTCCTGGCGTGGCGGGGCTGGCCCGCGCCGCGTGAGCGGCTATGGGGGGTAATCACGAGCATTCAGGGCGAGCTGATCTTCGGCCACACGCTATGGCACGATGGGCAGCCGCTGCCGCTGACCGGCCCGGCCCATCAGGTTTACGTCGTGGAGGAGTTCCGCCCGCCGGAGCACGATGCCGTCACACCGGCCGACCTGTTCGCGCATGTGGCGCGCCAGGCGCGCGCCGTGTGGGCCGGGAGGTGGGCGCGTTGTCCGAACGTCCAGACGGGGGCAGCGGCCTATCGCGCCTGGCAGGACGCTCTGCGCGATCCATCGGGTCGCGGGTCCGCTGCGCTGCCGCTCTGCCGTCAGCAGAGCCAGGCGGCCCGCGTACATGTCGCCGCGCGGAGCTACCTGGCGACCTGGCTGCGCCGGGTCGCAGGCGGGCTTGCCGGTGACCACATCGAGCTCGCCGCCCACTGGGCCAACGCGTGCGACCGCGCCGGCAACCGCCTGCTGCCCTATGAGTCGGCGGAGGTGGTCAAGGAGTTGCTGGGGCAGCCCGGCGGGGTTGAGCGCGTCTGCCGGGCCATTGACGACGTCGCCAAAATCGAAGCGAACCTCGTCAAAAAGCTCGAAACGATGCAGTAGCGGGCCGCGCCCCGCCACCCTATGGAAGTCCGCACAAGAGCGAACAAATGCGGCCGACGATCACCGACACGGGACGCATTCACCTGAGGTGGGCGCTCATCGACGGCGTCGGGCCGCTGCTATTTAGCCGACTGTTGGTGCAGTTCGGGGATGCGGAGGCGGCGCTGGGTGCGTCAGCGCAGCAACTCGCAGAGATCAGACGCATCGGCCAACAATCCTCCGAGCAGATCGCCCGTGCACGCGACGCGGTCGAGATCGGGGCTGAAATCGAGGCGGCCGCCCAGCACGGCGTGCGCATCGTGTGCCGCGAGGACGAGGATTATCTGCCGGGGCTGAGACAGATTGCCGACGCACCAATCGTGCTGTACGTGAAGGGCGAATTGCAGCCCGCCGACGCCGTCGCGATCGCGATCGTCGGTACGCGCCGGTGCACAATCTACGGCAGCGAGCAGGCCCGGCGGTTCGGCGAGTTGCTCGCGGGAGCGGGGTTCACGATCGTCAGCGGGCTGGCCCGCGGCATCGACGCGTTCGCCCATCATGGGGCGGTTGATGCCGGCGGTCGCGCGATTGCTGTCATGGGCAAAGGTTTGCTGGAGGTTTACCCGCTCGAGAACAAAGCCCTGGCGGAAAGACTTCTCGAAAACGGGGCCTGGATCAGCGAATTGCCGATGCAGGCCGAGGTCCGCCGCGAGAATTTCCCCGGCCGCAACCGGATCATCGCGGGGATGACCCTCGGCACGCTGGTGGTCGAAGCACCGGAACACAGCGGCGCGCTGATCACAGCTCGACTGGCGAACGAATACAACCGCGAGGTCTTTGCGGTTCCCGGCCGCGCGCAGGACCCCGCGGCCTTCGGCACGAACGACCTGATCCGGCGCGGCTACGCCAAGCTGACAACCTGTCTGGAAGACGTCCTTGAAGAGCTCGGCGAAGTCGGGGAGAAGATGTGGCCCACGCCGGCGACGGCGACGTCGGAAAACGTAGCGGCGGCCGCAGGCGGCAGCAAAGACTCCCCTGCCGCTCGCCCACGCCCGGCACCGTCGCTTTCCGAAACCGAAAAACGCGTCTACGAAGTCATCGGTTACGAGCCGATCTTGCAGGACGCCGTCCTTACCGCCTCCCAATTGCCGCCCGGCGAAGTGCTGGCAGCGTTTACGTCCCTAGAGCTCAAAGGCCTGATCAAACGCTTACCGGGGCAACTGGTGGTTCGCACGGGTAGCGCGTAACCGACTGGAGCGGTGCTTCCAGGGTGTAGCCCCGTCGATCCGCCGCAGCCGAACTCGACCCAGCAGCTATTCGTCGCCCACGTAGCCGAGGCTGCGCAGCGACCGCAGCACCTCAGGCGAGGGCAACTGGTCGGTTTCCTTCGGCGGAGTGTATGCGGGCGTGGCCTCCAGCCAGGTGCGGACGTACGCCGCAAGCCGCGCGGCTTCGTCCGGTAGTTCGTCAATCAGGTTACGGAGCTCGCCCGGATCCTCCAGCAGATCGTAGAGCTCGCGCTGTCCGTCAGCCGACTGGAGCAACTTGAAGCGCTGGCCGACGGCGGCGATCTGGGGCGTCGCCCGGTGTTGCACAACCGGGTCGGTACGACCTTCGAACAGCTTCATCGTGACCGGCGCGGGCCCACGGCATTCGCAGATCGCGACGCGTGGCTTGCCGCCGCGCTCGGCGACCGCCAGCAGATCCTTCGAGTCGCGTAAGGGTTCCTCTACCGGTTGCCCGAGCGTCGCGCTGAGCACGGTGGCGTAGAGATCGGAGAGTTGCACCGGCGACGAGACGCGGACGCCCTCCTGGCGTCCCGGTTCGCGAACCTGAAGCGTGACGTGCGCGAGATCCTGGTAGCTCAAGAAGCGATGCCCCCACATGCCGTGCGTGGGGAGGTACTCGCCATGGGCGCTGAAGATC
>JBHHZX010000042.1:0-15932 GCA_046758265.1 Phycisphaerae bacterium | reverse complement strand
GGCGGACGCTACAGGGCGACGGCGCGCTGGCGGAAGCGCCGCAGGCGATGATGCGGGCCATAACCTGGAACACACTGTTCGATACCCGCCGGCGGCTCGTCTGCTCGCCGGTCAGTCGCGACTGGTGCTCCGACTGGCGTGGCGTGTTTGTGGCTTGCTGGGACACATATCTGGTCGGCGCCATGGTGTCGTATGGTTCGCCGCAACTTGCCCGGCTTAATTTCGAAGCGGTGAATCTCGCGATCGACGAGTTGGGCTTCGTGCCGAACTACTACATGGCTCATGGGGCAGCGTCGCGCGACCGCTCGATGCCGCCGATCGGGGCCTACCTGATCTGGAAGACGCAGGCCGCCGCCCCCGACAGGCAGTGGCTGAAAAAGGTCTACCCGCAACTGCGCCAGTGGCACACGTTCTGGATGAGCAATCGGGACGGCCACGGGAACGGGCTGCTCTCGTGGGGCTCGAACGCCGAGCCGCGCTACGACTTCCCGCAACTGGTGCCGTACAACCCGACGCTCCGGCACAGCGCGCTGGCCGCCAAATGGGAGTCCGGCCTCGACAACTCGCCGATGTACGACGACGTCCCGTTCAACGCCCGGACGAACACGTTCGAACTCGACGACGTAGCGCTGAGCAGCTACTACGCGATGGACTGCGAGTCGCTGGCGGCGCTGGCCGACTGCTTGGGGAAGAAACGCGACGCCGCCGCATATCGCCGGGAATACCAGGCGATCAAGCAACGGATCAACGAGTTGCTGTGGGACGAACAGCACGGCATCTATTGCAACCGCTATTGGGACGGTCGTCTCTCGCGGCGTTGGTCGCCCACGTCGTTCTTTCCCCTGGTCGCCGGCGTCGCCCCGCGCGACCGCGCCGAGCGGACGATCGCGGAGCACCTGCTGAATGAAGCCGAATTCTGGGGCGCGTACGTCCTGCCGTCGATCGCCCGCAACGACCCGGCCTATCCCGAGAACGACTACTGGCGCGGCCGCATCTGGGGGCCGTTCAACTTCCTCGTCGCCGAAGGTCTTCGGCGGTACCGCTTCGACCGCGTCGCCGCGGAACTGGCTCACAAAGGACTGAACATGTTCCTGCGCAACTGGCGCGAGGACGGCGGCGTGTACGAAAACTACAACGCCGAGACAGGGCGGGGCGGCGATGTCTGGAACGCGGCCCGGCTCTATCACTGGGGCGGGCTACTCGCGTTTATCGCGATCCAGGAACTGATCGACGTGGAGCCGGCGGGCTTCGTCCGGTTTGGCTCGATACAGCTACCCGACGCCGCCATCCGCAACGTGCAGGTCGGCGAGCACCGTTACGACATCGAGCTGCACGACGGTGTCACCGTCCTTCGTGACGGCCGACCGTTTTTGGAATGCAGTTGCCGCACCATTATTCGCATCCCGTTAACTACCCTGCCCGCAGAGCCGATCGAAATCAGTGCCGGCGGAGCCGGTCGGTTGACGCTGCACGCGCCGAGCGGACCATCGCGCCGGCTCTGCGTCAACGGCGGGCCGACCGCGCGCCCGACAAGCACCGCCGCTGGCACGGTTTATGACTGGTAGACCACCATCGTGGACGCAATTTCCGCACGCCTGCTGCAACGGCGCGGGCGAACCGTAGGCCCCGGCCCGTGAACGTGATATGATAGATTGGAGTGGCTTCCCTTCTTGAGGCCAAGAACATGTCGATGAGCCAAAGGGTGAACATAGCAGCGAGGAAGCGCGCAGCGACTTGCGATTGGCCGCATCTGGTGGAACGGGCGGCGAGGGCTCTTCTGCGGCGTTTGGCCGACGTGGGCGAGCTTTCGCCACGCCAAGTGCTTGAAACCGCGAGAGCCGCATTGCCGGCCGAGGTTGGTGATTGGCTGGCCGGACGGCTGGCCCGCCTCGGGTTGCTCGAACCCGGGGCGCACGTCCCGTTCGACGTACTTGACTCGCCGGCCTGCCCACCCGACCTGTGTGACGGGCGCCGCGAGCTGGTACGGCTGGCGGTGTTTGGCGTACCGGGTGAGGGCGTGCGCTCCGACGCCAAGCGCCGTGAGGCCATCTACCAGCAGCGCTGCGCGGAGATCATGCGCGAGACGCGTGACCTGGAGTCGTTGTCCTACGCCGCGGCCCGGGCGCTCGGTCACCCGGAAGTGCATGCCGACCCGGTGCTGTTCGGGATGCTCCGCAGCTTCATCGCCGAGCGCGAGGCGGAGATCCGCGCCCGGGCGCACCTGCCGCGCGCGGCGGACGAAGCGGAAGCCGAGCCAGCGCCTGCCGCCAAGAAGCCCGCCGAGTTCAGGTTGCCGCTGCGCGAGCGGGTCCAAAGCGCCCTATCAAAGCTGCGGCTCGAGCTGGAAGGTCACCTTACGAGCTACAACGAAGCGGGTGCCGCGGAGGCACTGGCGCACATCAAAGATCTGCGTCACCGTTACCCGGGACACGTCGAGTTGGCGGTGCTCGAGCGCTGCGAAGAGCAGGTCAAACGACTGGCTGAAAAGCGGGACCTGTTCCGCAGCCAGCTGACCGATCTGGCTCAGCAGGCCGTCCAGGCCGTCGAGCGCGGTGATCAGAAGATCGCCGCCTGGGTGCTCCGCCGGCTCTCGGCGATCCATACGCTACTGCCGGCGGTTTTGCCGGAGGATCTCTTCAAGACACTCCGTGAGACGATCGTGCGCTCTGAGGAGAAGCAGGAACGACACGCGGTGGCCCGCCAACTGGGGGCCCGCGAGCGGGCCGTCGGCGCTGAGATCAAACGACTCGGCGCGATTATTCACCGCTATCACAAACTTTCGCAGGATGCTTCCCACGACCACGCCATGATGCGCCGAGCCGAGGAGGAATATCGCCGGGCGGTCGCAGAGGTGCGCTCGCACAACGATGAGTGGCTGGCGGACCTGATGATCGAGCTGGACGGCCTACTCGAAGATCTGCACGGCCCCCGCGGCCGGGCCGAAGCGCAGGTGGACAAATTCGTCAATAACGTGCGGATCGCAGTGCGTCAGATGCAGCGGGAAATCGAGACCATCCAGAAGGAGCGCGCCGCGTCCGTCCGGGATCAGTGACCCCACCGATAGGCGGGCGGGGAGCACCTTCGAGCGAACTTGTCGGTGCAGCTACCTGCGCGGTATTCACCTTCGTTTCGGATCGGGGCGCATTTCTTGCGCTAAGCCTCAAGTCGGCGGCCAGCGGCACACGAAGCTACGGCTGTATATGCGCATGGTCCGGGGCCCTGCGCACTCTTCAACCACTCACCACGCAAGAAGGAGTTCCCAGATGAGATGCCTCGCACGATTGCTAGCAGCCGCGCTGGTCTGCGCACTGATGGTCGGCTGCCCCGCGCTGCTACCGGGGGGGCTGGACGCAACCGACGATTCGGCCGGCGACGTGTCCGAAACCGCACTGAACTACGGCGGAACGCTCAGCGGGAGCCTGTCGGGCAGCAGCACAACCGTCGCCTCGCAGGACCCGCAGGCTGCACAGGCCATTCCCCTCGGCGGCGACGAGGTGATCTGGTGTACCGACCTGAAAGGCGACTGGCTGCGGGATGCCAACGGCGATGAATACCCGGAATTCCCGCTCAACGCCAACGGGACGTTCAACGTGGAGGGCTTGCCGGTCGGCGTCGAGATAATCGTGCTGGTCGACCTCGACGGGGATGGCGAGCCGGACCTGGCCGTCATCGTCAACATCCCCAAAGACGCCGACGGCGACACCGGCTCGCTCAGCGGTGCGGATGTTGATCCGCTCAGCACGCTGGCCAACGCCAAGCTTCAGCGGATGCTGCACAATCAAGGAGTTGACCCCGACGAATTGGACCTCAGCCTTTCGGGCCTGATCGGCCGGACGCGCGACGCTTACGAAAACCTGTTCGAGGATGCCGGCATTGAGGATGAAGTCGAACTGGGCCAGATCGAGGGCCTGACCGAGCAAGAATTAGCCCAGTACTTCGAAGAGCACATCCCACTGGCGGCGCAACGCGGCATGCGGATGGCTGAGAGCAACATCGCCCTTGCGGTCGCCGACGACGTCGCAGACATCGTGAAGGCGGTGGCCAAGATCCTGCTCGAAGGCGGCTTTGTCATTGCGGACGACCCCGGCGGCATCGACCTGTCCTTCCTGGGCGAGTCACCGTTCGTGCGGACGCTGACATTCGAAGAGTACCACGAGTTCTTCGGCATGCCAGGGCCCGGCGAGCCACCACCCTCCGGGGGAGGGATGGCCGCCGATTCTGCCCAAACCGCTGCTCCGCCGCCGGGAGAGCCTGTGCTCTACGTCAACACCCTCGCGGAAGTGGACCGCAACTACACCCTGGCCGGTGACGAAAACGACCCGATGATGGGCAAGCCCATATTCGCCGAGCACATGCTGATAGACATCGCCGAGGTGTATGCAGAGGGCAAATCGATCACACTGGCCGCTCTTCACACGGTGCTGGTTGACGCCGAGATCGGCCTGGGCCTGCGCCTGACCTACACGAAGTGGGGCGGCCCTGACCAGCCGCCTGTGGAGGTCTTCGAGTCGGCCGAGGGGACCGGCATTGAGAAGGACACCTATGCCTTGTTCCAACAGATCAGCGATCTCGGCCTCTTCGAGCCGGCGCCCGAACCGATGGTACGACAGGACATGCCGGTCCGCGGAATCATCCAGGATTTCCTGGCAGGCACGGTCGAGCCATCGTTCGAGCGCTTGTTTGGCGGGTTCTTGATGGAGCGCGTGCCCAGCGCTGAGGCGTTCGCCCGGTTGATACGTGGGAAGCGCGCGCACGTGCCGTTCAGCCGTTCGGGTCCGAGCCAGTGGTTTGTCGTTGCGGACGCCGATCCGTTCCAGAATTCCAGCGCCAGAGCCGTCACCGTAGACGTGGAGACGGACGCGGACGGCAAGGTGACAAAAGTGACACTCAATCCCGGCGGCGACGGAAAGTTCTACCTCGGGTTTGGCCCGATCACCGAACGCGGGATGGAAACGGAATTGATCCGCCGCAGCAACGGCCGGTTTCTACATGACCACCATGGCAGACCGCAGTTTCTGGAGATGGCCGATTCGACGATCTTCCAGAATGTCAACGGCCAGAGCTTCTTTGAGGCCTTCAGCGAGCGCGGCGAACAGTGGCCCGGCGCACCGGCACTACGGGTGCCCAACCACGGATTCGATCCGAGTCTGCCGCCCGACCCCGAAACCAACCCCCCGGACTTCGAGGCTTTCGTGCTGATGACGACGCATGGGCCCGACGGAGAGCCGGTCCGGGTTGATTACGCCGACGGTGTGGCCACATACAACCCCTACGGCCAGTACTATCTGCTCTTCGACCCGCGCACGGAGGCGGAGGGGCTCTTTGCGCTGATCGCTGAAACCGGCGAAGTGCTCGAACAGACGCCCGGGGACTGGGCGTCGCGCGTGCTGGTGGCGGCCACCGCGGTGCTGGGCATCGACCTGGCGCCGGAAACGTTTACACACGTCTTCGGTATCGACGTGCCGAACCCGGGATACGACCCCGAGGGTGCTCCTTACTACGATGACATCAACAACAACGGTGTGCACGACCCGGGCGAGCCGAGCTTCGCGGAGAAGCATTACCTGTTTGATCCAAACGACTGGCGGTCCACGTGGGTCGAGAAGTATTACCGTCGGGCTGACAACCATGGGTTCCCCAATCCCGAAGACATCGACTGGGAATCAGCCACCCCGGCGTTAAAGAACGGCGTGCCGCTCGTCCCGCGAAACCTTAAGCCGCGGTTGAACGCGTTCCTCTTCGGCCGTCCCAACACGGCGATCAACCTGCTGACGGCATTTAGCCCGCCAGAGTTCTTCAACGGTACCCAGGCCCTGGACCGCGCGACGCGCATCAACCCGTTCATGGCGATCGCGATCATCGATCTGATGTTCGAGCAGGTGATGAACGTTCAGGCGACCGTCGACTGGGACGGCCCGGGTGGCATGCCGCCGCATGAGGAGCTCGTACCGGCGTGGATCTTTGTGCCGCCGCTTGGCGACCCGCTCACGCTGATCGCCGAGGGCTTCATGAACTTCGCCGATTAGCCAGCGTAGCGAGCGGTAACCGGGCAGCGCGCATCAGGGCAATGTGGGCTCCCCCTTGCAGACGGCGGCGGGACTAAGTTTCCGCCGCCGTTGCTTGTGCGCCCCGTGAACACCGGACGCTTGCCAGATGGTCCAGAGTCGGCGAGGGCAAAGCGCAAGTCCGTGACGCTAGCGAGGCAGTGCCGTGAGCGAGCCCGGCCGATAACATCTGAAGGCACTAGCGGCGTGGATACGCGACCGCGAACGCCGACGACGGTGCGCGCCGCCACCTGCGACAGATTGGCGTTCTGCTGCGTCAAGTGGTATCTTGCGCGGTCTGTCGTCACGGCTTGGTTACGACCCCGCGGGTAGTAGGAAATGCCGACGGCGTAGGGAAGGAGTTCATATGTCCGTAAGCAGACGCATCTCCGCGTCAACGGCCGCCAGCGGCAGTTGGCTGTGCGCATTTGCGCTGTCGGTCTTGCTCATGCTCGGGCTGCCCGGATGCGAGCAGGCGAGCGAGTCCCCCGCCGCACAGCCAGGCGAAAGCAAAGAGAAGATCGGCGTTTTGCCGGCAGCGGCGGCCAGGCCGAACATTGTCATGATTCTGGTTGATGCGCTGCGGGCGGATCGGCTAGGAGCGTACGGCCACCGCGGCGGCCTCACGCCGACGATGGATAGCATCGCCGCCGCGGGCGTGACGTTCGACCACTGCGTGGCGCCGGCGCCCTGGACCTTGCCTTCGGTGGCCACGCTGTTCACCTCGTACTATCCCGGCGTGCACAAGGCGACCAGCTACCGGACCGTAGAAGACATGGAGCAAGGGAAGCGGGCATACCAGTCGGTGCTGAGTGATGAGTTCGACACGTTGGCGGAAGTGCTCCAGGCGGCCGGCTACCAGACGGTGGGTTTTGTGGCGTGCAAGTTCCTGCGGGCCGGCTATGGCTTCGGGCAGGGCTTCGAGCATTATGACACGGACTTCGCGGACAACACGGTGCGCGGTGAGCTTGTCAACGCGGCGTTGTTCAGGTGGCTGGATGAGAACCGGCATGCCTCCAAGCCTTTGTTCCTTTACTTGCACTATATGGACGTACACGGTCCGTACAACGCAGCGTCGCGTTTCATGGACCCACTGTTGGAGGAGGTTGAGGCGAACCCGAACAAGCAGCTACTGAATTCCAGAGAGTTCAGCACGCTCAACCGGTATCTCAAGCAGGCGCCGCCCAGTGCCTCCGACCCCGACCGGTACGAGCGCTTGAAGGGTTACCGCGAGTACTGGGTGGCGCGTTACGAGGCGGGCGTGATGGAGATGGATTTCTATCTCAGTCAGTTGGTGCAGCGTTTGCAACGGACCGGCCTCTGGGACGACGCGTACGTGATCCTGCTGGCTGACCATGGCGAGGCATTGTGCGAGCACGGTAAGTGGGATCATGGATATTCGCAATTCCAGACCGATCTACGCGTGCCGCTGATTCTGCGCTGGCCGAACGTCTTGCCGGCGGGAAAACGCGTCCGCCGCCTGGCCAGCCTGATCGACCTGATGCCGACCTTGCTTGAGCAGCTCCGGCTGCCGCCTGGGGAAAGTCTGCAAGGCACCTCACTGGTGGATCACATTTCGGACAGATTGCCGGATATGCCGCTGATGCGGTTTGCCGAGGCGCTCAAGGCCGGTTCGCGTCAGTATGCGTTATTCGCGGAGCATACCAAGCTGGTGGCGACGTCGCTGCCGCCACGCCGGTTGCCCGACGGCACGACCTCGGAGGCGAGCGCCCGGTACCAGCTTTTCAATCTCGCGACCGACCCTGACGAGAGATACAACATCTCGGATCAAAGCCCGGAGGTGGTCAAGCGTCTGGGCCAGCTCATGCACAAGGTTCTCCTTACAAACATGAAGACTAAGCCGGGACTGGTCGTGCGGAAGGAAGTCGTGGATTCGGAAACGGCCCGCCAGCTCGAATCGTTAGGCTATGTAGGCAGCACAGAAGACGCAAACGACGCGGCGGATATCCCACAGCCGGAAAGCCAGCCCGCGGGCAGCCCTGCCGACGATTCGGCCGACGATGAAGACGAGCCGACTGATGACGAACCGTAGTCTGGGGAGACTGCGTTGAGACGGACGCTCACAGTGACGTCACAACCCCCGGAACGGGTGCCATGCCGCCGCCCGCGTGGGCACGCTCTCCCCCCGGGATCCCCAACATGGCCACGCAAGCGTGGCCATGGCACCCATCAGAGATGGCAGTGGCGCAGGGTCGGCCGGCGGGTCGCCTCGTCCGTTCGCCCGGTTGGAAAGAGCAGGCTTACCCGCCTGGCGGTTGGGATCATCGCCACCGGCGTTTACCTGCTCTTGCGCGTGCCGGCGGCCGAACCGGATACCACGCAGCAGCTCGCGTACATCGGTCCCGGCGCCGGCATCGCTTTGCTCAGCTCGTTTTTTGCCATTCTCATTGCGCTCGCCTCGGCGCTGTTGATCATTGTCTTTTTCCCGTTCTTCTTGCTCTGGCGGGCGATCCGCGGCCGCAAACGTTACGCGAAAGCGAAGGTCAAGCGGGTCGTCATCCTCGGGCTGGACGGGCTGGAGCCAACACTGACCGAGCAGTACCTGCAAGAGGGATTGCTGCCGAACCTGGCCAAGCTCAAGGAGCAGGGCTCATACCTGCGGTTGGGTTCGACCTGGCCGCCGATCTCACCGGTCGCGTGGTCGTCGTTCAGCACCGGGACCAACCCAGGCAAGCACAACATCTTCGATTTCATCGCGCGGACGCCAGACTATCGCCCGACCATTTCGTCGGTGCGGATGCGCGAGCCGCGCCGCAAGCTGAAGCTCGGCAACTACCTTATCCCGCTGAGCAAGCCGGAAATCACCCCGCGGCGCAAAAGCAAGCCGTTCTGGACAGTGTTGGGTGAGGCCGGCGTGGCCAGCTCGATCCTGCGGGTCCCGATCACGTTTCCGCCGGACAAGTTCAGGGGCTTGCAGCTCTCGGCGATGTGTGTGCCCGATCTGCGCGGCACGCAGGGCATGTTCTCCTATTACATTGAGCAGGGTGAGGCCGGTGCCACCATGGACGGCGACGTCGGCGGCGACCGCATCCTCGTGGACCGCAACGGCACGAGCGTTCGATCCTACCTGCGCGGACCGGTCAACAGCCTCCGCGCTGACGGCTCCGAATTGCGGCTACCGTTCAAAGTCATGGAGGGCAGGAACGCAGGCGCCGCGACGCTACACGTCAACGGGCAGCCGGTTCCGCTGAAGTTGAACGAGTACAGCGACTGGGTGCGGATCGAGTTCAAGGCGGCGCCGGGGTTCAAGGTTCGCGGCATCTGCCGGTTTTACCTGAAGAGCTTCGCCAAGCCGTTCGAGATGTATTGCACGCCGCTGCAGGTCGATCCCGACAAGCCGGTGATGCCGATCTCACATCCGGTCGTGTTCTCGACGTACCTGGCGCGGCGGCAGGGCTCGTTCGCGACGCTGGGGCTGGCGGAGGACACCTGGGCGCTCTCCGAAAAGCTGATGAGCGAGGACATGTTCCTCGAGCAGGCGTACGACATCCATCGGGAACGCGAGAAGATGTTCTTTGACGCGCTCGCTCGGGTGCGGCGCGGCGTGGTGGTGTGTGTCTTTGACGGGCCCGACCGCATCCAGCACATGTTCTTCCGCTTTCTGGACGACCAGCATCCGGCCCTGACGGCCGAGCAGCGCGAGTCGCACCGCGATTCCATCCAAGAGATGTACCAGCGGATGGACGACCTAGTCGGCCGCACGATGGCCAAGCTCGACGACAAGACGGCGCTGTTCGTGATGTCGGACCACGGTTTCAAGACGTTCCGCCGCGGCGTGGACCTCAACACCTGGCTGTGTGAGAACGGGTACTTGAAACTGAAGGACGGCAAGACCGTAGCCGACAAGCCGTACCTAGCGGACATCGACTGGAGCCGGACGCGGGCCTACGCGATCGGCCTGGCGGGGATTTACGTCAATCAGAAAGGTCGTGAGGCGCACGGCATCGTCGAGCCCGGCAAGGAAAGCATCACGCTGATGCACGAGCTCGCCGAGAAGCTGACCGGACTGGCGGATGAGGAGAAGGGCGAGGTGGCGATCAAGGAAGCGGTGACGCGCACGGCGGTCTACACGGGCCCCTATACCGAAAACGCCCCCGACATCATCGTTGGATATAACGCAGGCTGGCGCGTCTCATGGGACGCGGCGATCGGCAAGTGCGGCCCCAAGGTCTTCTCCGACAACTTGAAGGCCTGGAGCGGCGACCACATGGTGCATCCCGCGCTGGTCCCCGGCATCCTCTTCAGCAACCTGAAGCTGAACCCCGAGGACGCGAACATCATCGATCTGGCGCCGACGACGCTCGAGCTGTTCGGCGTCGAGAAACCCAAGTACATGGACGGAAAATCACTGCTGTGTTCCCAAACCGTCGCCTGACAATACTCGTCCCGCTCACCCTGCTTCCGTTCTTTGCCTTGCTGCCGTCCTGCGGCTCGGGCCGGGAGGTCGAAGACCCGGGCGAGATGAAGGTGCTCGTGCTCGGGATGGACGGGCTGGACCCGATCCTGCTCGAGCAGTTGATGGCGGAGGATCGCCTGCCGAACTTCAGCCGCCTGGCCGCTCTCGGCGACTATTCGCCGTTCGGTACCAGCATGCCGCCGCAGAGCCCGGTGGCCTGGTCAAACTTCATTTCGGGCTCGCGCCCGGGGACGCACCAGATTTACGACTTTATTCATCGCAAGCCGCAGTCGGCTGGCTCATGGCCGGTGCAACCTTATCTGTCCACGTCGGAAGCGTTCGGTCCGGAAGATCCGGACAAGGCCTGGACGTTCGGCAAGTGGCGGATTCCACTCGACTCGGGCGGGATAGAGAACCTGCGCCGGGGCGACGCGTTCTGGAACCATCTGGTCCGCGCCGGAATCGACACCACGATCTACCGCATGCCGGCGACCTACCCGCCGCCCGAAGAGGTCGAGGGGCGCGGAACCTTCCAGTGCCTGACCGGGATGGGAACACCCGACTTGCTCGGCTCCTACGGCGAGTTCACGTGTTTTCGGGAGAACATGAGCGTAGGCGATGAGAAAGTTGCCGGCGGGCGTTTCGTCCGGCTCGATGTTAGAGACCATCGCGCCGTGGCCGAGATCGAAGGGCCGGAGAATTACCTGCTCGACGTCCCAAAGGGTGAAGAACCAACGAAGATGACCGTCCTGTTGGAGATCGTTCGTGATCCAGTCGAGGGGGTTGTTACGATCGCGGTCGGCGAAGAGAAGCTGCTGCTACAGGAGGGCGAATGGACTGACTGGGTCCCGATCGAGTTCAAGACGGGGCTCCCAGGTTCCAGCGTGGCCGGCGCGATGGGCCTGCCCACTTCGATGCACGCGATCATCCGGCTGTATGTGAAAGAGGTCCACCCCGCGCTGGACATCTACGTCTCCCCGTTGAACATCGATCCGGCCAACCCGGCCAACCCGATCAGTTACCCGCCGGAATTCGCGGCGGAGGTGGCGGCGACGACCGGCGGGGGTGGGATGTACACGACCGGGATTCCCGAAGACACCAAGGCGCTCCGCTCCAAGCCCAAGGCAAAGACACGCGACGGGGAGAAGGCGCGGACGGCATTCAACGAGGATGACTTTTTGCAGATGGTCCGCCTGCTGGTGGAGGAGCGCACGAAGCAGCACCATTATGCGCTTGCGGACTTTAAGCGCGGCTTTTTGTATTTCTACTTCGGGCACACCGACCAGTTGGCGCACATCTTCTGGCGTGACCTGGACCCGCTGCACCCGGGACGCCGGGAGGACCAGCAAGGCAAATACCGTGACGTCGTCTTCGACACCTACGAGGAGATGGACGACCGGCTGGGCGAAGCCTTCGAGGTCATGGACGACAACGACGTCCTGATTGTCATGTCCGACCACGGTTTTTGCAGCTTTCGGCGCGGGTTCAACGTCAATAACTGGCTGATTGACAACGGCTACATGACCGTCCGGGGCATGGACAAGAGAAGTCGCGACCGCGCGCTGCGCAACATCAAGTTCGACCAGACGGAAGTCTACGCTTTGGGCTTGAACGGCCTGTATATCAACCTCGAGGGACGCGAAGAACTCGGCATTGTTCCGCCGGAGCGCCAGCGGCGATTGATGGAGGAAGTGGCTTCCAAGCTGGAGCAGGTGCGCGACGAGGACGGCTCGAAGGTGATCGAGAAGGTCTATTTCACTCTTGACGAGTATCCTAACGCCGACCCGCAGATCGCACCGGATATGCTGATCGGCTACATGCGCAACTATCGCGCGAGTTGGGCGACGGCGCTGGGCGGGATGGCCAGGAAGGGACGGCTTTTTGAGGACAACAAAGACCGCTGGAGCGGCGACCACTGCATTGCTTATAACCTCGTCCCGGGAATCGTCGTCAGCAACCTGAAGCTGACCGTCGACGACCCCGAGCTCAGCGACCTGGGGCCGTCGATCCTGAAGTTGTTCGGAATCGAGACGCCGGAAACCATGCTCGGCCGCAACATTTTCGGTGAGAAGATTCCGCTGCGTGGCGGGTAGTCGCCGGTCACTGCGGGTTTCGCGGGAGAAGCCACATGTTCAGTCCGAAGATCAAGATCGACAAGGCGCTCTACGATCGCGCCAAGGCGGTCGCCGACAAGGCCGGCTATTCCTCGGTCGATGAGTTCATCACCAACGTGCTCGAAAAGGAACTGTCCAAGCTCGAAGACGCCGAGACGGATGAGCAACTCGAAGAGCGGCTCCGCGGTCTGGGATACATTGAGTGATCTGCCGAACGGAGAACGCGCGTTGTCGTGTCATTCCGAGGAGCGCAACGACGAGGAATCTGCCCGGAAGTGTTGCTGTTTTCTGCGTCCGCGACCAGATCCCTCCTCCTTCTGGTCGCCGGGATGACGCCGCTCGCGGGCCTTCCCGCGGCGTACGCGTGATCCCGCTACGCTTTTGAGGTCACACCGAGACGCATGAACGCCCTCAACGCGGTGCTGCTGAAAGTGACGAGCGTGGTGCTGGCCCCCTTCGCGACGCTGCCTTCGCAAGTGGCGCTGATCGTCATCGCGCTCGTGGCCGGTGTCCTGGCGGCGATCGCCTTCCGCTATACCTCTAACCAGACCGGGCTGAGACGGGTCGCCGACCAGGTCCGCGCCAGCCTGCTGGCGATGCGGCTCTTCAAGGACGACCTGCGCAGCGTGTTCGCGGCGCAGGGTTCCTTGTTCAAGGCGTCCGCCGTGCGATTGTGGTACTCGCTGCCGCCGCTGGCGGTGCTCATCGTCCCGTTCGTGCTTCTGCTGACGCAACTGGCAATGTGGTACGAATTCCGCCCGCTGGCACCCGGCGATAAGGCACTGGTTGAAGTACGTATCGCATCCGGGGCGTGGTCGGAGTACCAGAATCTCCAACTCATTCCGCCCGACAGCATGGATGCCACAAAGCCGGTGCGCAGCGTCTACGACCACTCGATCACCTGGCGCATCAGCCCGCAAGAGCTGCCCGCGGGCAAAGAGCCGCTGACGCTGCGCTTCAAGCTCGACGACGGCGACATAGCCGAGAAACAAGTCATGGTAAGCAACAACGGCGCCACAAACGAATTGTTGTTTGTGTCCCCGCGGCGAGTGGGAACGAATTTCTGGGATCGGCTACTTTATCCCGGCGAGCCGGCGTTTGCCTCTGACTCACCCATCCAGGCGATTTCGATCAACTACGGTTCACGCACGAACACGCTCTGCGGGCTGGCGATCCCCTGGTGGCTGACGTTCTTTGTGGTCTCGATCCTCGCCGCCTTGGCACTGAAGCCTGTTATCAAGGTGCAGTTCTGACGCGCGCCAGGTTCAGAGCACCTATCACCGGCTCACGGCTGACACAGCCGTGCCACCCTTGGAAATCCCTGTCGAATCTCACGGCCCTGTCGGCCATGAGAGCGTTGGCGCAGTCTTATCTTGGGAACGCTTCGACGACACCGCCGTCGACAGGCAGGGTGGCGCCCGTGGTCGGCGTGGCGTTGCTCGCGAAGAAGACCACGGCGTTTCCGACGTGATGGCCGTAGACCCGTGCCTTCAGCAGATTCCGACCTCGATAGTACTCGGGCAGGTCCTCGGCCGTCATGCCACGCGACTTGGCGCGCTGCGGGCCAACCGTTTCCCAGAGGCCCGAGGGGATATCCCCATGCCCGAAAACGGCGTCGGCATTGATCATGTTGACGCGGATGCCGTAGGGTGCGAGCTCGATGGCGGCAATCTTGCCGAGCTGGTGTCCGGCCGCTTTCGACGCGCTATACGCGCCGAAGTCCTTGCCGGGGCCGAAGACGTTTTTGCTGGCGCTGATGACGATATGCCCACCGAGCCCCTGGTGCCGAAGGACCCGAATGCCTTCCCGCATGAACAGCAGGTATCCGGTGGCGTTGATATCCAGGACACGGCGGAAGTCGTCCACTTGCAGATCTTCGATCGGGGCCACATGGGCGACGCCCGCGTTCGGGACTACCACATCGACGCCGCCATACAGCCGGCAAATCTCTTGATAGCCGTCGCACACGCTCGCTTCGTTCGTCACATCCATGACCACAGCCGCGGCGCTGCCGGGGCCGCCAACGTTTTCGACGCGCTGAACAACGTACTGGAGTCTTTCCTCGTTCAGGTCGGCCACGACGACGTGGGCGCCGGCCCGGGCGCATGTTTCCGCCACCGCCGCCCCGATCGCCCCGGCTCCGCCGCTGATGACGACCACCTGCCGGTCGAGTGGCCGCTCCGGGCGCTGCTCGAGCTTGGCAAGCTGCAGCGAGCGAAACTCCATCGCATAAAGGTGTGCCGCGGACAGGGCGGTGTAGGTACCGATGGCGTGCGCCTTGGCCTTGGTTGCCAGCGCACGCTCGGTGATATCGGCGGCAATGCGGGCCTCGCGCTTGGTGCGGCCCCAACAAAAGGCGCCGGCTCCGGGCAAGAGCACGACTTTCGGCGAGGGATCGACGTCTTCAATTGAGCCGCCGTGCTCGGTCACGTAGGCGCGGTATTCGGTGCGGTAGGTCTCGACCGCGTCTTGGAGCTGTCGTCCCAGCTCTTCGGCGTCGGACCACGTCGGCTCTTCGACGTACAGCGGGTACGGCTTGGTACGGATGAGATGATCGGTTGTCAGCGGCCCGGTCCTGGCGAGAACCTTGGCCTCTTCACTGTTGACGAAATCGAGTACCACCTCCGACGCGTTCCATTCGAGGATGGATCGCGCATAGGGGTGATCTTCATCGCCGGTCGGCATCGCAATCAGGCCGCGCAGGATGGGGGCCGCGATCGCAGCCAACTCGGCCGGGCCGGCCGGCGACGTATAGCGCACCGTCAACCGCCGTCCCGCCTGGCGCCGGGCGATGAACTCTTCGCACGCGGTAACGATCCTGATGTGTCGTTCGTACGAACTGCGCGCGTCGTCGCCCAAGGTCACCAGACCGTGTTGGATCAGAACGATGCCCTCAATGGACGGGGCCGACTCGTAGAGCTCCGCGACCGCCTTGGCCAATTCAAAGCCCGGGGTCACGTACGGCAGAACGGCGACCTTCTCGCCCAAAGCCTCCCGAACCAGACGTTGCCCGTCCGGTCGGTTCGTCAAGGCCAGAACCGCATCGGCGTGCGAGTGATCGATGACGCGGTGCGGCAGGAACGCGTGCAGCAGCGTTTCGAGCGACGGCGTCGGGGCCGCTGCATCGAACAGATGGGTCCGCAGCTCATTGACCATGGCTTCATCGTCGAGCGCATCGAGCGTCCGAAGCCGTCGCAGGTACGCCAGGTCGAGTGCGGGCAGGCCCTCTGGTTCGATGCCGGCCAGGTCCCAGCCGGAACCCTTGACGTGGATGCCTTCAATCTCGTTGCCCAGGATCGTTCGGAGAGGTCGTTTGAGCGATACGTTGCCGCCCCCGTGCAGTACGAGCTCCGGCTC
>JBHHZX010000041.1:0-16007 GCA_046758265.1 Phycisphaerae bacterium | reverse complement strand
GCCCGCGGGCAGGTGGCTCACCTGCGGACCACCACGCCGATTCCAGCCACGAACCTGCATCGCGCGATCGGGCACCGTTTGCCCGGCGACGTTGCGCTGGCGCATGTCGCCGACGCGCCGCTCGAATTCCACGCCACCCGCGACGCGCTCGGCAAGCTCTATCGCTACCGGATTCACAACGACACCCGCCGGCCGGTCGAGTGGCTCGCTGCCCGGTACGCCTGGCACGTCTGGTATGACCTGGAGATGGACCGCATGCAAGCCGCGGCGACCACGCTGGTGGGCACGCACGACTTCGCCGCCTTCGCCGGTGCCGGCAGCCCCCGCCACACCAGCGTTCGCACCCTGCACCGCCTCCAGGTTCGACGGCACTTCAACACCGTGCTCATCGATGTCGAAGGCGAAGGCTTCTTGTACAATCAGGTGCGAAACATGGTGGGCACGCTGGTTGAGGTCGGACGCGGTCACTGGCCGCCACAGCGCGTGGCCGAGATCCTGGCTTCGCGCGATCGCCGACAGGCGGGGCCCACCGCGCCGCCCCAGGGCTTGTGTCTCGCGTGGATAAAGTATCCGCCGGATCGGAGTCTGTCCGATGGAGCTTAGAGGACGCGTCGCGCTGGTGACGGGGGCGGCCCAACGCGTCGGCCGCGCCCTCGCACTGCGACTCGCCGAGGCCGGTTGCCACCTGGCCGTACATTACGGCCGGTCGGCTGACAACGCCGCAGCGACAGCGGCGGCCTGCCGCGCGCGTGACGTCCAGGCCGAGGCTTTTCAAGCCGATCTCAGCGACCCGGCTACCGCCGGCCAGCTCGTCCAAAGCGTCCTTGCCCGGTTCGAGCGTCTGGATGTCCTGGTTAATAACGCCTCCGTCTTCGAGCGGATGAGCGTTGCCGAATTCGACCTGGAAGCATGGGAGCGCGCCCTGCGGATCAACCTCACGGCGCCGATGCTGCTGACGCACGCGGCCTGCCCGGCCCTGCGCCGCGCGGGTGGGCGCGTCATCAACCTGTGCGACGCGGCCACCGCCCGACCCTGGCCCGACCATCTGGCGTACATCGTCTCAAAAGGCGCGCTCGACACACTGACCAAGGTGCTCGCCCGAGCGTTGGCACCGCAGGTGAACGTCGTTGGAATCGCGCCCGGGATCGCGGCCTGGCCCGAGAGCTACAATCAAGAGACGCGCGACCGACTTGCCGCGAAGGTCCCGCTGAGACGGGCCGGAACGCCCGAGGGAATCGCCGCGGCCGTTCATTTCGTGCTCAGCGAAGGCGACTACATCACCGGCGCTATCCTCCCGATCGATGGCGGGCGATCGGTGGTTTGACCGCGTCGGTCCTTCAAGAGCACGCCACAGGCGATGCAAAACTTGCGCCGCGGGCTTAAAATACCAAGTACCTGTACTGAGCTGCGAGATGTGAACATGAGTACCTCACGACCTGTGATCTGCCGCCGAACTGGTCGCTTCGCTTTGCCGCGCGCCTCGGGATTGGTCCTGCTCGCGCTGATGTTCACGCCGGGGGAAGGACGCGCCCAGTATCGCATTGACCAGGCCGGGCGCCTGCTGGACGCCAACCCCCAGCTCGGCGGAAGCCGCTATAACTACCCCGTCCGCCCGATTTCTCCGCTGGTTGGCGGAAACCCGTTCGCGACCGGCAATGTCGGCCGCGGCTTCTCGCTGCGCAGTTTCTCGCCCATCAGCGCGGCGAACGAGCTTCGCGCGACGCTTGGAAGCACCTCGCTTTCAAACTTCATCCGTGACTCGGTCAGCGTCGCGGATCAATACCGCCCGCTCGGCGGCCTGACACCGCGGGCTTTCTTTGATCCGGTACGAACCGCCCCCACCAGCGGCTTTCTCCGCGGCTTCTACGACTCCCAACCCGTGTATTCGATGCAGGTTCCAGGCCGACCAGTAACCGCGGCCCCGGCCGCAACGACCCCGTTCAGTGGTGTCCTGCGATACGGTTCACCGCCTGCGCGGCGCGCGGAGCCGGATCGTCCCGGGCAGACGCCGTCCGAGTACCTCGGCGCACCACTGAATACCGAGCTGTTCAGCACGATCTTCGGCGTGGAGCAGCCGCGCCTACCCGGTCCGCTTTCCGATGTGTCTTTGCCGCCGCGCCCCACGTACCTGCCCGAGGTGCGAGGGCAGGAATTCGGGGCCGATGGGTCGCCGGCTTCTGCTGCCGGCGTCCAGGAGCCACTTGACCTACGCGTCTGGCCGGAAGGACCAATTCGATCCGTGCCCACACCTCTCGACATTCTCGTGCAGGAAAACGCCGCCCGCTTATTCGGTGGGCGCACCCCGGCGGCATTACCGCAACCGGGCGAGATGGCCGGCGCGCCGGACACCGATCTCCGTCCCGAGGAGACGCAGGCGACGGACAGGCCGCCCGGCGAGCCGACTCTGCCTGATGTCGGCTCGTTGCTGGGTAAGGACGTCTTCACTGACCTGCAACTGGCCCTCGATCTGTCGCTCAACCCCGAGGCAGAGTGGTACACCGAAATGCTGGGTGCCGCCCCCGGTAGCCCGGCGCTACCCACGGAAACGCCCGTTCCCGAAAGCCCGACGCGCTCTGTGGAAATGCAGGCCCGCGCCGCAGCCGCAGCGCAGGATTTCCTGACACGCATCCTCGAGGCGCCGCTGCAGACCTTCGCCGGTCGAGGCGTATCGGCGAGAAACGACGAGCTGCGCAAAGCCGAAGCCGCAATGGAGCTCGGCCGCTACTACGACGCCGTCCGACATTACGAGCGCGCCCACCGGCTCGACCCCGCCAACCCGCTTGCGCTGATCGGCAAAGGATACGCCCTCTTGGCAGCCGGCGAGTACGTCTCGGCCGCGCTGAGCCTGATCAGCGGCCTTGAGCGTTTCCCGCAATTCACACACTTTCGGGTCGATTTGACGGCGTTGCTGGGCGGCGGCGAAATCGTGGACATCCGCCGTGCCGATCTCATGAAGCTACTTGCCCGCAACGAAGATCCGCAGTTGCGCTTTCTCCTCGGCTATCTCGAGATTCACACAGGTCAGCGCGAACTTGGCCTAGAGAACCTCGATCGGGCGGCCCGGGAAGCGAAACCGGGCACGCTGATTTGGCGCTATCCAGACCTGGTCCGCCGAAAGGGAGCGCCGCCGCCGAAGCCTGCGCCTGACGCAGAACCGAATTCAACGACGGACCAGTCGCTTTTACCCGGCAGCGAGTCGCCTGTCCCCGGAAAGGAATCCGAATGAGAACTCTCGGCGCGCTGCTTACGCTTATGCCGATGCTCGCTTGTCTGGCGGGCTGCATGCAGGGCCTGGAAACCAGAAGGTTCCAGTCGCGCCTCATTCCCGCCGCGTCAGCCGATGACGTCTTTCGCGCCGCACAGGTGATCCTGCGTCGTGAGTTTGGTCCTCTCAATATCGAGCCCGCCGCCCGCCGCATCGTCTCGCAGCCGGTCGAGTACCGGACCGCTTCTGAGAGCGGGACCGCCCGGGATCTTTACGGGGGTCGCTCGACCATACGCCGGATTGCGTATTTCGCTGCCGCGCCGCGCGACGCCGGTACGATTGCCCGGCTACGGATTGAAGTCGAGCGGCAGGACACCGCCCGACAAGAAACCTTTCAGCCCGACCGACACCGGCTCAGCGATGCACCCAGTCAGACCCCCATCGAACGCGACGCCGCCACCTCGACGCGGCAGAATACGGTCTGGACCTTCGTCAAGCGCGACCTGCGGTTCGAACGGGAGTTGCTTGCCGAACTCCAGGAGCAATTCGCTCCGCAACCCGAGGCGGCGGAGGCCACGCGGTCCGCCGGTGAGCGGTCGGCCGAGACACCCTGAGGCGCAGGCGTCTTCGATGCGCTCGTAACGCGGTATAGTGAAGGGGCTTTTCCGATGCAAGCATTCCTTCGTCAGCCGCTGGAGGTAACAGACCCCCAGTTGGCGGAAGTCATCCGACACGAGGAACATCGCCAACAGAACACGCTCGAACTGATTGCCTCCGAGAACCACGCCTCGGTCGCCGTCCGCAGCGTGGCCGGCTCCGTGTTCACCGACAAGTACGCCGAGGGCTATCCCGGCCGACGCTATTATGGTGGCTGCCCGAACATGGACGCGGTGGAAGATCTCGCCCGCGAGCGGGCCAAGCAGCTCTTCCACGCCGAGCACGCCAACGTCCAGCCGCACTCGGGCGCCTCGGCCAATGTTGCCGTCTACATGGCGTGCCTCCAGCCGGGGGACACGGTGCTCTCGCTCGACCTTGCCCACGGCGGCCACCTCTCCCACGGGCTCAAGGTCAACTTCAGCGGCGTGATGTACAACATCGTGCCTTACGGCGTCAGCCGAAAAGACGAACGGATCGACATGGCTCAGGTCCGCCGACTGGCGCACGAGCACCGCCCCAAGCTCATTATCGCGGGCTTCTCCGCCTACCCGCGCGTACTCGACTTCGAGGCCTTCGGTGAGATCGCCAGGGAGGTCGGCGCCCGCTTGATGTCCGACATTGCCCATATCGCCGGCCCGATCGCCGTCGGGTTGCACCCTTCACCCGTGCCCCACAGCGACTTCGTCACCACCACCACGCACAAGACGCTGCGCGGGCCGCGCGGCGGGATGATCCTCTGCCGCGAGGAAGACGCCAAGCTGATCGACAAGTGGGTCTTTCCCGGCACGCAGGGCGGCCCCTTGATGCACCTCATCGCCGCCAAGGCGGCCGCCTTCGGCGAGGCCCTGCGACCCGAGTTCAAAACCTACCAGCAGCAGGTCCTCGACAATGCCAAAGCTCTCGCCGAGTCCTTGCAGGCGCGCGGCTATCGGCTGGTTTCCGGCGGCACTGACAACCACCTGCTGCTCGTGGACCTGCGCGATGTGCACCCTGATCTGACCGGCAAGCAGGCCGAAGCCTGGCTGGAAGCCTGCGACATCATCGTCAACAAGAACATGATCCCGTTCGACGAGCGAAAGCCGACCCAGACCAGCGGCCTGCGGATCGGCACTCCCGCGCTCAGCACCCGCGGTATGAGGACCGCCGAAATGACCACCGTTGCGGAGCTGATTCATCAAGCGCTTTCCGCCGCCGGCGACGAAACGGCCTTCGGACAGGTTCGCGGCCAAGTGCACAACCTTTGCGCCCAGTTCCCGGTCCCCCACGCGTGACGCACCGGCTGAACACCAATCTCGCGATGCACTGGCGATGGTGCCTGGTCATCGGCTGCCTGTGTTGCGCCGTAGGTTGCAGCGGTAGCGGGCGGATCGAGTTGGCCTCACTCAACTACCGTGCGGTCGACCCCCCCGCGGCTCCGCCGCCGCGCGTCGCGCGAATCGATCTCGACGGCTGCTACTGGTGGACCGACGACAACGGTCGGGTCTGGATCGCGATGCAGCGCCAATGGACCCCGCTCTTCAGCCCAAGGCTGCGCTTCGAGTTCCAGCTCTCCCTCGTGCTTGACAAACTCCCGGCCGGGAGAGCCCGCGATTACAGGGTCGCCAGGAAGGAGCTCAGGGCACGGCTGCGCTTCGGCCCCTGGGAGAGCCGCTTCACGTCGACGGTCGGCATCCTGGCGCTTTACCGGGAGTCGAACGACCGGCTGCGCGGCAGCCTGCGTCTGCAAGCGACTCGCGTGACGACCCGTTGGCTGGGGGGGTGGGGTAAGCCCACCCGCTACCTGATGTTAGGATCTTTCGTGGCCGTACACGACGAGCAGCGTGGCCGACCGATCGCCGAAGCGACGGAATCATCCGGCTGGGGAAGAGACGCCGCCGTCCCTTCGGCAAGGACACCCGCTACCGCTCCCGCGAAGCCCTGACGATCTGGCAGATCGCGTAGCACGTCGCGACCTGCGTTCGCGGGTCGTCTTCGGTTTCGGCCAGCCGTCGCAGCGCCGGCAGGGCGCGCGGCCGCCCGATGGCGCCCAAGGCGAGCGCGGCATTGACCCGGATCTGCATCGTTTCGTTCTCATCGTCCGCGGTCCGTATCAGCGTCTTGATCGCCAGGTCGTATCCGGCGTCAACGCCGAGTTTGCCGAGCGCGCGTGCGGCGATCAGCCGCGCCTGCAGATAGTAGCTCTCTTCGTTGAGTAGACGGAGCAGCGCTGTGCGCGCTCGCGGCGGTGCAAGCTCGACCAGGGCCTGCAACGCGACCAGCCGCGAGTTTGTATCGCTCTGCGTGTAGTAAATCAGTGCGTCCCGCGCGTCTTCGTCACCGAGCATCGCCAGGGCGGTGAGAATGTGCAGCAGGACGTGGTTTGATTTTTCGCGGCCGCGCGCCAGCCGCAGCCGTTTCGCTGCCTGCGGCTCGCCGAGCTTCCCGATCAGATACGCCGCGTCGGCTCGCAGCTTCTCGTCCGGATGATCGTTCAACGTCTGCACCAGTACACGCCTCGGGTTTGTCTCGCCGCAGCGGCAGGCCGCGAACGCTGCCGCCAGTCGGATGCGCGCGTCGGGATCCTCCAGCAGCCTTCGAAACGCCCGGAGCGAAGCGCTGTCACGCACTTCGCCGAGTGCGACACAGCCCGCGTAGCGCACGAGCGTGCTCTCGCTGGTCACGGCGGCGCGAAAGACCGGGAGGTTTTCGTCGGGCGCCACGTCCACCAGCGCTTCGATCGCGTTGGCCCGCGCCACGTTGAGGTCGCTCTGGGCCGCGCGCACCAGCAGCGCCATCGCGCGGTGCTCGAGTTGGGCCTGCTGTTGCGGCGTGAGCTGCACGTTCGGCCCCTGACATCCGCAGCTCAGCACCAAGCTGAGTGTTAGCAGGCTGCCGGGCCGACAGCCGCGCCGCTGCCGCCGCGGTGCGCGATGCCCTCGCTGCACTGGGGACACCTAACCACCTCCCGTTCTTGCATGCCAGGCCGCCAGGCGTTTTCGCAGCGCGAAAACCCAGCGGGTCACTACCGCGCCCGCCCACAGCGCCGATGTGCAGAGTACACAGAGAATTGCGAACCAATCGCCGAATCGCCCATAGAAACTCGTGCGCTGATCGAGCTTCAGCGCCGCCGTACGGTACCCGATGATGCCGGGACCGTACGTGCGCCCGTCTGTTTCGACGAGCGCATACATGTGCCCGCTGGGGTCGATGAACCCGCTGATGCCGGTGTTGACGGCCCGCGCGATGCCAATGCGGTTCTCCACGGCGCGAAACACGCAAATCGCCAGGTGTTGCGGCAACTCGTCGCTGCGCAGGAACCAGCCGTCGTTGCTGATATTCACCAGAAAATCGAGACGTCGCCGCCCGCCCTCCCAGACGAAGTTCCGCATGACGTAGGGCATGACGTCCTCGTAACAGATCGGCACACCGAAGCGCGCAATTTTGCCGTCGACGTCAAGACTGAAGACCGTGTATTCCTCGCCTGGCGAAAGCGAATACTCCCACGTTCCGCCGTAGCTGAACGGGCTGAGACGGTTGAGGAGCCGATACAGCCAGTGCAGACGGATGCCCAGAAAACGCGCGTTGCGGAACGGGACGAACTCACCGAACGGGACCAGGTGGATCTTGTCGTAGCGCTCGCGGCGCTGGCGACCGTCTTGGTCGTAAACCAAGGCGGAATTGAAGCGCTTCTGCTTCGGGTAGGTCTCTTCAGGCAGAATCTCCAGTGAGACCGACCCGAGCGCGACCGTCACCGGCGGACCGCCCTCCGCTGGCAGACGCGGCAGCTCAATCTTGGCGGCGCCGTCGCGCCGGGCACGATTCAGAGCGGTCTCGAGACGTGCGATAACCTGGTTGACAGCCGGATAGTCGCCGCGCGCGAATGCCGAGGTGGCCTCGTGAGACAGCTTCCCTTCCTCCCACACGCCTGCCCGCATCCCGTCCGGCGCGTGCAGTTCCCTTTCCACAAAATCAATGTTTTGAATCGTCGACCAGACCGTCTCGGGAAAGACCAGTAGGTCGGGCTCTTCCCGCGCCGCCTCGGCCGCCAAGGCGAGGTACTTCGCAAAGATGACAAAGCGATGCTCGCCATAAGGCGGTGTGCTCGACAGGGCAAAATCTTCCTGGATCACTGCGACGCGTGGCCCATCCTCGAACTCGGCCTGCTCCAGCCGGTACTTGCCGTAGAAGAGGTTGCCGACCAGCACGAGCAGTGTTACCAGCGAACCCAGGACGGGGTTGGTCCAGCGCGCCTTCTCGCCCGGCACGCGCCACCAGCGCAGCACCCACTCTACCAGCAGCCCGTTCACCAGCGCGGCGATGAACGTTACCCCATAGGCCCCGGTCGTGTCACTGATCTGAATAAAGCCGACGTGTTTGTAAAACGCGTGCGCCAGAAAAAGCCACGGAAACCCGGTCATCACCCAGCCGCGGAGAAACTCGCACGCCACCCAAATGAAGGGCAACGACCAGACCGGCGAGATGCCCGCCCGCCGACCCGTCCGCACCGCCCAGGCCGCCAACGGCCAATAGATCGCCAGGTAGAACGCGAGGGCGACGAATCCGAGGCCCGTGACCGGCATCAGCCAGCTCAGGTTCACCAGAAAGAAAAGCCAACCGAACAGGAAGCTGCCCCAGTGCGCCACCCACGGGCGCTGGACGCGGCAGATCGCCACCGCCCACGGCGCGAGACTAACAAATGCCAGCGCCCAGACCCCACGGGGCGGAAAGACCAGCCAGAGGAAGAGAACCGTGACGCCGGAAAGCACGATCACCAGCGAGAGGTCACGCCAAAGGGGGCTCGCAGAACGTCGCGGCGCCCCGCCGTGCCGGTTGTCGTCGCCCATCTTCGGCAGGCTGCGTTTCATCGCGGCAAGTCGAGCGGAATGAAATGGACGGTTTCACCGCGTGGAGCGGCGGGGGCGTTTCCGGCCCGATAGATCAGCGCGTTGGCGCTCGCCATCCCGAACGGATCGCCCGAGCCGCGCCAGACCAGCGGTGATACGCGTACCTCACCACTCGGCGCCGCCGACCACTCGGCCGGCTGATACATCGGGCGCTCGCTGTTGGCCGGCAAATCAGCTTCCAGAGAGCCCGCCACGTGCGGCGGCTTGCCCATCGGCAGCCCCTGCAACCCTTCCAGCAGCCCGCGCGCGAACAACAAAAAGCAGACCGTGCAACTGACCGGATTGCCCGGCAAACCCACCACCCAACAGCCGCTCTCTGACCGACCGATCCGCATCGGCTTGCCCGGTTTGAGGTGTGCGCCGACAACCAGCCAGCGCACGCCCAATTCCTCGAGCAGCCCCGGCACCAGATCGTGCGTGCCCTTGGACATGCCGCCGGTGATGCAGAGCAGGTCGTTCGCCAGCCCCAGTTCGAGCGAGGCCCGCAGCGCGCTGGGGTCGTCCGGACAGCGACCGACCATGACGGTTTCGCCGCCGGCCTGCCGGATCAGCTCTTCCAGCGCGATGCTGTTGCTGTCGTGGATCTGGCTTTCTTTCAGTTCCTTGCCCTGCTCGACGAGTTCGTCGCCCGTGCTCAGTTGGGCCACCCGCGGCCGGGCAAAAACCGTTACCCGCTTCACCCCGCCGGCCACCAGGGCCGCCAGCGTACCCGCGCTGATGCGCGTGCCGGCCCGCACCAGCAGGTCGTTCACCTTGATCAACGACGCCTGCCGATCGATGAATTGCTCGAGGTCTGGTTCATCCTCGAACTCGACAAACCCGTTGCCGGTCTCGCGCGATTTCTCAACCATCACGACCGCATCGGCACCGGGCGGAACCGCGGCGCCGGTGTTGATTTGGATGCACGTCCCCGCTTCCAGCGGTCCCAGTCCTTCAGCGCCGGCCCGCACCAGGCCGACGTTGCGGAGCCGGGTCTTACCTTTCTCAAAATCGGCGACCCGTACCGCGTGGCCGTCCATTACGGCCCGGTCAAACGGGGGGAAGTCATGTACGGAGCGCGCGTCGCAGGCCAGCACGCAGCCGATGGTCTCCTCGACCGGTAGCTCTCGCTGCCGGCCGGCTTGCACATGTCCACATAATATTTCCCAGACCTGATCGGGCGTTGCCGCTTCCAGGGTCTCGAACTCCATGGCCGCGATTGTCCGAGGGGAGGCGCGCAGCGTCAAGCGACCCGCCATCGGTCCGCCGGATTGAGATGAGCGCCGCAATTTTGGGCAGCTCCATCGTCAAAAGGGTAGCGCGGGTGTCTCGCCCGCCGCAAGAACAATCTGACGGGCGGAGGGCTTGCCCTATCCGCACCGTTGACGTTCGCGCCTCGGAACGGGAGGGATGGACCGGTCTGCCCCTCCGTGGTGAAATGGGGGCGGGCCGCAGATCAACCGGAGGTGGCTTATGGGCGACCGACTTCAACGGTTCCGTGAATACCGCGAGAAAATGAACGCACGCATCCTCTCCGCCAAACACCTGCCGATTAACCGTTTCTTCAGGCTCGATACCAAGGCGTACGAGGATGGCGCCCTCGACGCTAAGACCAAGGAGATCGCGGGCCTGGCGGCCTCGCTGGTCCTACGCTGCGATGATTGCGTCGGCTACCACCTCATCCGCTGCAAGGAACTGGGCGTCACCAACGAGCAGTTGTTCGAGGTTTTCAACGTCGGCCTGATCGTCGGCGGCTCGATCGTGATCCCACACCTCCGCCGCGCCGTCGAGCTGCTCGACGAAATCGACGAAGCCGAGGACCATGGGTCGTAGGAATCGAGGATTCGAGGATTCAGGGGTCTAGAAGGAGCGAGCGGGGAATCAGCAGTGGTGTCCCGGTCTGGTTTCGGCGTGTCAATTCGACATCTCGGGGATGGCGAAGGGCCCGCCGATTGTTGTGAAACACACGGCTGACACAGCCGTGGCACACGGGCGGGTTTGTCACGAGGCCGGTGCTGCACGGGGGCTCCACGGAGGTAGGGAGAGGGAATGGCTGTCAGCTATCAGCGGTGGGCTTTCAGTCTTCGGTTGGCACGCACCGTCGCGCGATACCCCGCCGTACGGCATGATCTTGCCCCGCTACTCAACCTTCACACGAACCTGTCGATTGGCGAAGACCGGCCGCATGCTCTCGGGTCAGTGCAGCGGCTGATCCTGATGCCGCTGGATTCTTCGCGTTCGGCGACGCTGGCGGACGTGTCGAGCTCGGGTAGAATGCTTCACTTGAAAGGCCTCCCTGCCACGGGATCACTGCTCGGTTACAGTAGTATATCCTGGGCGGCGCGGCCTTTTCCTGTGCGCGGAGCGAACAGCGCTCGCTTATTCTGGGATTGAAAGAGGCTGTCAACCACTACGATTTGGCTGGTGGAAGGGCAAAACGCAGAATGGAGGACTTCGGACATGGGCACCTCAATAACATTGCTTCCCGCCGTAGTGCTATTCGGCTTCTGGGCGCTGTGTCTCGAAACGTACGCCGTGGACAATTCCAGGTCGTCCTTGGAGCAGTCGGGGCAGCGCCCCCGTACCCGCGAGATCGGGATCGTGGTGGGCGTGCTTCCGCCCGGCCCGCTCAACACCATTACGGACGTCGACGGCGTGCGCGTTGGCCACCGGACCATCGTCGAGGGCCAGGCAATTCGAACCGGCGTGACGGCCATTCTTCCCCACCCGGGCAATGTCTTTCAGCAGAAGGTGCCGGCCGCGATCGTCGTGGGTAACGGTTTTGGAAAGCTGGTGGGTTCGACGCAGGTGAAGGAGCTTGGCGTGCTCGAAACACCCGTGGTATTGACGAACACCCTCTCCGTCTTTGTCGCGGCCGACGCACTGCTGGCCTATACGCTGGATCAGGCAGGAAACGAGAAGGTCGGGTCCGTCAATCCGGTGGTCGGGGAAACCAACGACGGTCTTCTCAACGACATCCGTGCCCAGCGCGTGCGCCGCGAGCATGTTTTCGCGGCGATTGCCGCGGCCGACGGAGGCCACGTCGCGGAGGGATCGGTCGGCGCTGGCACCGGAACGCGCTGCCTGGGCTGGAAAGGCGGCATCGGAACCGCCTCCCGCCGTCTGCCCGAATCCCGGGGCGGCTACATCGTTGGCGTTCTCGCCCAGACCAACTTCGGCGGCATCCTCACTGTGAATGGAGCGCCCGCCGGGAAGGAACTGGGGCGCTACTACCTTAAAGACGTGGGAGACGACCGTGAGTCCGAAGGCGGCTCCTGCATTCTGGTGGTGGCGACCGACGCGCCGCTGGAGGCACGCCAACTCGAACGGCTGGCCAAACGTGCTTTGCTCGGTCTTGGCGCGGTCGGGTCTCCCATGACACACGGAAGCGGCGACTATGTGATCGCGTTTTCGGTAGCGGAGAGTGTGCGCATCCCTCACCAACCCGCTCGGAAAATACAAACGCGGACGCTGCTTCGGGACGAAGGTCTCTCCCCCCTTTTTCAGGCCACCCGCGAGGCGACGGAAGAAGCGATCCTTAATAGCTTGTTGAAGGCGACGACCGTCACAGGTTTTCAGGGGCACAGGTGCGAGGCCATCCCTGTGGACCGCCTGATCGAGATCTGTGAGCGATACGGGGCGATTCGCCCATAGAGTTGGCGGGGAGCCTCACGCACGTCACCGACGTGCGGAGCATGCCAGGTTGCTGTCGGAGCGCGAGATCCCCAGTTGCGATAAGACCGCTGCCGACAAGGAACGGCTGGGGAGCCGGAACAATAACGCTCACGAAACCCGTTGGGTCACCTCAGTTCAGATTCCGTGAGTGGACATGGCAACTGGCTGGGCTTGCGACGGCGAAAGACGTAAGCCCTTTAGAACCAGCGGCGAACAAGTTTTCGTCAGGCACAGGCGCCTGCCGCCACCCGCAGATCGTCGAGGACGACCGCGAGAAGGGCCGGTACAAACAACGCCTGGTCGCCAACCGGGATTGACTTGGCCTCCCTGCTAAGAATCCCTGCGCTCAGAAACCCAACCCGTCATCCTCCTGAGCCTTGCTCAGGCCCACAAAACCTGGGCACACCCTCCTGTCCGCTTCCCATCGCACAAACGTCGACGCCACGTCGATCATGATTCATAATGTGAGCCATTATGTGGCAGGCTGCCTGGGACATTCTCTGCGACTCGGCGATCTACATTCTGGTCGGGTTTTTCATCGCCGGTGTGTTACAGGTCTTGATGGCTGGTGGGCGGATGGTCCGCTGGCTGAGCGAACGCGGCTCGCGATCGGTCATCCTCGCGACGATGGTGGGCGTACCGCTCCCGCTGTGCTCGTGCAGCGTTCTGCCGGCCGCCGTCACGCTTCGCAAGAAGGGCGCCAGCAAGGGCGCCACGCTCTCGTTTTTGATCTCCACACCCGAGACGAGCGCCACGTCGATTCTGCTGACGTACTCACTGCTCGGCCCGTTGATGGCGGTCTTTCGTCCCATCGCCGCCTGCGCGACCGCGTTCTCGGCCGGGCTGGTCGAGAACTTGGTGGAAAAACGTTTTCCGTCGCCAGCGCCGGATGACGAGGCCGCCGGTGAAGAGGACGAGGCGGCCTGCCCCGCGGAGTGCGAGTGTGAGTCCTCAGGGGAGACGCGCGCGGTTCGCTTCAAGCAAGGCCTGCGGTATGCTTTTGTCGATCTGTTCGACGACATCTTCATGTGGATCGTGATGGGCATCCTCGTGGCCGCCGCCATCCAGGCCCTGCTGCCCGAGGTGGTGTTGCGGGCGGTGTTCAGTGGCCCGTTCACGTCGATGCTGCTGATGCTGGTGATCGGCATCCCGCTGTACATCTGCGCCGAAGCCTCGACGCCGATCGCCGCCGCCCTGATCCTGCAAGGCGTGAATCCCGGTGCCGCGCTGGTTCTGCTGCTGGCCGGTCCGGCGACGAACATCGGCGCGGTCGGCGTCCTGTATCGCCAGCTCGGCCGGCGGACGATCATCATCTACCTCACGACTATCGCGATCGTCGCGCTGTTGATGGGTTGGCTGCTCAATGTGTTGCTGGCGGGGGCGACACTCCCTCTCGCGGTGCGAACCTTTGACGAACCGTTGCTGCCGCAGTGGCTCAAGGTGATTGGTGCCGTCGGGTTTCTCGTACTGGGGCTGTTCACCGTGCGCCGGCGGCGCTATTGGTCACGCTCGATCGCCTGACTTGATCAAAAACTACCGGTTCGGGTGACGCAGCGCAGCCTCTTGATCACCGTCGGCGTGCTGGCGGCGTCCGGATACCTTGTCTCCGGGTCTTTTGTGGTGCAACCCGGCGAGATCGGCCTCGTCAAACGCTTCGGCGATCCAGTACGTACGTGTATCGATCCCGGATTGGGTATGAAGTACCCCTGGCCGATCGACACTCTGGTGCGCTTCGACAACCGCCTGACAGTGCTCGAGAGCCCCGCGCCCGGTGAGCCGGCTAAGGAATACCTCACGCAGGACGAACAGGCCGGGATCGGTAGGAACGTCATCGTCACAACTTACACGTGCTGGCGGATCAAGCCCGATCCCAAATCGGTACTGACGTTTCTTGAGACGATGGGCGATCACGCCAGCGCCGCGGCCCGGCTCGGTGACGTGGTCGTGTCAGAACTGGGCGCGGCTCTGGGCCGGAACGACTTTTCCATGTTGATTTCCACCGATCCGAAGCGGCGTGGCTGGGTTGAGTTCATGGACTCGACTCGCGACCGGTGCCGACAGCGCGTCGAGGAAGAGTACGGCATCGAGATCGTGGACATCAGAATTCAGCGGTTGAACTTTCCGGACCAGAACCGGCGCAACGTGTTCGATCGCATGCGGGCCGAGCGGGAAACCATCGCCTCCCGCTACCGCTCGGAAGGCGAGGAGCAGGCGACCCGGATTCGCGCCAGGGCCAACCGTGAACGGGAAGAGATTCTCGCCAAAGCCAATATGGAGGCCGAGCAAATCCGCAGCCGCGCGGATGCCGAGGCGGCGCGCATTTACGCCGAGGCTTACGATCAGGATCGCGAGTTTTACGAGTTCGTGCGGACCCTGGAAGCCTACGAGAAGACCTTTGACGAACAGACCGTGACGATTCTCTCGGCCGACAGCGAGTTCCTGCGACTGTTGAATCGAGCCGCCCGCCCGACTCGGGAGACCATGGCGGAGCGAAGCAATGAGTCCCAACGGCCCACAACGCAGCCCGCCCAGCCCGAGTAACGGACCGCGGCGGCGCGGCACGACGGCCATCGTCCTGACCCTGCTGGGCGTGCTGACCGCATACGCCGCCACCGGGTTCTGCTTCGTGCAACCCGACGAGCGGGGCGTCGTGCGCTGGCTCGGACACGTCCCGGGCGGCCAACGAAGGCCACCCTACGGTGCGGGCCCGGGCTTGCATTATGCCCCGCCGTGGCCGGTCTGCCGCGTTGACGTACCCAAGACGACGGAGGTTCGCCAGCTATACGTCGGGATGCCGCCGGAGCTGCGGGAGGCGATCGCGCAGGGCGAAACGTGGGCGATGCGCGCGAGTTCCGCCAGCGACGTCTTTACCAGTGACGTCAACATCCTGAAGGTGACCATGGCGGTGCACTACAAGGTGGCCAACCCCGTGGCGTACCTGCTCGTGACAGAAGATCCCGACGAGTTGGTCCGCCTCACCGTGCAAGGCGTGCTGATCGAGGAGTTGGGCAAGCTGCCCGTGGATGAGGCGCTCACCACCGCCAAGTCCAAGCTGGAGAACGATACCCGCGCGCGGTCGCAGACGCTGCTCGACGCCTACGGCTGCGGCGTGCGCCTGATCGCGACCAACCTGGAGTCGATCGGGCCGGCCCGCGCGATCGCTTCCGCCTTCAAGGACGTCGTCAGCGCCAAGAAGGACGGCGAAAAGGTGACCGACCAGGCGATCGCCGAAGCGAACCGCAGCCTGCCGCGTGCCCGCGGCGACGCCGCCGAAGTCCTCGAGGAGGCACAGGCATATTACCAGGCCCGAGTCAGCCGCGCCCGCGGCGAAACGGATCGCTTCTTGAATTTGCTCGTCGAGTACCGCCGTGCCCCGGACGTGACCGCCGATCGGTTGCGGCTGCAAACGTTCGAGAAGGTGCTGGCGAAGGTTCGCAAAGTGATTGTCGACAACAAGCCGGGCGAAGAACCCACGCGGATCCGAATCATTGACGTGAGCCCCGAGTAAGCGCGCCGCGCGTCGCAGTGAAGGGCTTTAAACTGCTATCACGGAGCGCGAAACCGAGCCCGAAGCGCAAGCGAGGGACGAGGATCGGTGCGCCACTCGT
>JBHHZX010000040.1:0-16056 GCA_046758265.1 Phycisphaerae bacterium | reverse complement strand
TGAACTCGGACAAACCTAGCTATCGGCGCATTCTCGTGACGATCCCCAACTGGGTCGGCGATGTCGTTCTCGCGACGCCGGTCCTGGCGGTGCTGCGCACCCATTTCGCCGCCGCGAAGATCACCTACCTGATGAAGCGGTACGTGCGCGAAGTCGTCGCCGGCGGCGGCTGGCACGACGCCGAAGTCTATTGGCCGGAGCACGGGAGGTGGCGGCACGAGCTGCGCATGCTGGATCTGGCCGGGCGCCTGCGGGCAGAACGCTTCGACCTGGCGCTGTTACTGACCAACTCGTTCCGCTCGGCGCTCATCGCCTGGCTGGCACGAATCCCGCGCCGCGTAGGGTATGCCCGCGATGGGAGAAGCTGGCTCCTGACTGACCGGCTCAAGCCGCTGAAGCGCCACGGTCGCTTCGTGCCGGCGCCGGTGCTGCCGTATTACGTCAAGATCGCCGAATACGTTAGCTGTGCGGTGCCGGATCGCAAGCTGCATCTGGGCATCACACCGGAGCAGGAACACGCCGGGGCCCAGCTCGCCCGGCATTACCGATTCGACGACGGGCGGCCGTACGCGGTCATCAACCCCGGGGCGGCGTTCGGGGCCGCCAAGTGCTGGCTACCGGAGCGTTTTGCTGACGTTTGCGATCGGCTGCGGGCGGAATTGGCTCTGCGATCAGTGATCGTCGGCGCACCAAACGAGGCGCCGTTGATGCAGGAGATCGCGCGGCGGGCGAAGACCGACGTTGTCTGCTGCCACGAGCCGGGAACTACCCTCGGTTCTCTCAAGCCGCTCATCCGTGACGCGGCGCTGTTGGTCTGCAACGACACCGGCCCGCGACACTACGGCAATGCCTTCAACATTCCGACGGTAACGATCTTCGGCCCGACGCACCAGGCCTGGACCGACACGGGCTATGTGGGTGAAGTCAAGATTCAGGTGCCCGTCGAGTGCGGCCCGTGCCAGTTGCCGACCTGCCCGCTCGATTTGCGCTGCATGACGGGCGTGACGGCCGAGATGGTCATGACGAGAATACGGGAGTTGCTCGACCAGCGGCGAGTTTCAGGCGGCGCGCGCGAAAGCGAGCAGAGGCCGCGTGTCGATGTGGACCCCGCCCAGGTATCGCGGACCTGACAGAAAGATGCTGCATCGCGATCACATTCGCCTCGATTCCGCCTATCGTGAGGAGCTGCGCGCCTGTGACCTCGACCGGGTGGAAAGCGTGCTGGCGCGTACCGCCGGTCGTGTGGCCGCCTGGAGCCGCACGACCGACACGCTATACGTGGCAAGTGCGCACGGAGGTCCGGGCTTCTACGTGAAAAGGTATTACTATGCGAGTTGGCGCAAGCGCTTGCGGGGCGCGCTTCGCGGGACCTTTTTCGGGCTGCACCGCGGACGGGCGGAGTTCCATTTGCTCAGTGAGATGCGGTCGCTGGGGCTCCCCGCGGTTCGGCCAGTGGCGTACGGCTCACGGCAGACGGGGCATTTCGTGACGGCGTGTTTTCTGATCACCGAAGAAGTGCCCAACGCCTGTAACCTGACGAGTTTGGCGCGCGACGTGAAGACCGGCCGGGAGACGCTGGACAGCGACCAGCGGGCCCTGATCGTGCAGCGGTTTGCCCGGCAAATCGCCGATCTTCACGCCGCCGGCTTTGCGCACGGCCAACTGTTCTGGCGTAACGTGCTGATCCGATTCGGACCGACCGGCGAACCGGAGTTCTTTTTTCTTGACGTTCGGCCGCGGCGCGGCGGGCGGCGCCTGGGCCGTGCGAGCCGCTGGTGGCTGCACGAACTGGGCCACCTTGCGGCGTCGGCGCTGCCCTTCACAACCCGGAGCGAGCGGATGCGTTTTCTGGTGGAGTACTTCGGGGCGCGGCGGCTGCCGCCCGACATCAAGCGGTATATTCGCGAGATCGATCGGCTCGCCCAGGGCTGGGAACGACACGAACGGCAGCGCATCAAGATGAACGATCTGTTCGAAGAGTGGAACCGCCAGCTCGACGCCGAAGACGCGCAGCAGCCCTCCGCTGGCCGCGAGCCGGTGACGGCTGCACAGGGGGCGCCGTCGTGACCTGCCGTGAGACGGTGGCTCCGCAATGGCGTGAGCGGCTGGCAGCGTGTGGTCTGAAACAGCTCGGCTCGCTGCTGGATGATACGACCGAAGTCAGTCGATTCGCCGGGCGGTGGGAAAACCTGGGCAAACCCGGACTTGGCGGCCGTCGGCGCTGGCGCTGGCAATGGCAGGACGGTGCGGGCGACGTCGTGCTCTACGTCAAACGCTACGCCGGCACGCCGCTCGGCGAACAATGGGATCGCATTCGTCGTCAGAACGTCCGCCACAGCCGGGCATACTGGGAGTTTGTGCAATCGCAGCGGCTTGGCGAGGCACATATCCGTGTGCCGCCGGCGGTCGGCTTCGTCGAGCAGATGCGCGGGACGTTCGAACGGCGCAGCGCCCTGCTGCTCGAAGGCGTGCCCGGCGACGGCTGCGACCGCGTCTGGCGGCGGCTGTGCGAACAGCGGGCTCCGGTCACGCGTGGCATCGCGCGGCACGACCTGGCGGTGCGGCTGGCGCGGTTCGTCGCGGCGTTTCACGGGACCGGCTTCTGCCATCGCGATTTGTATCTCTGCCACATCTTCGTCGATCTTGACCCGCAGGGCGGACAGCCACCAAGGTTCGCGTTGATCGATTTGGCACGTACGCACCGCCCACGTTTTCGGCGGATGCGCTGGATTATCAAGGACCTTTCACAGTTGGACGCATCGGCTTGCCAAAGCGGCGCGACGCGCAGCGACCGCTGGCGTTTCTTGCTGGCGTACCTGAACCTGCAACCGGGTGCCCCGCGCGCCCGCTGGTACGCCCGCCGGATCGTACGCAAGAGCGAGAAGATTCTTCGCCGCGCTGCGCGAAAGAGTCAGCAGACGTGAAGGTTGCAATCGTCCAGGAACAGGTCGACGTGCGGCGGGGCGGGGCGGAGACGTCGACGGTGGAAATGGCGGGGTGTCTGGCGGCGCTGGGGCTGGAAGTGACCGTGGTTTGCGCGCAGAGTCGCGATGTCGCGATGGCGGGAAACCACGCAGGACTGAAGTTTCACGTCATGGACGTCCCCGGCGGGTCGCGCGTGAGCAGGGCAGGGTGGCCCACCTCTTCAGAGGTGGGGGACACGAATTCCGGCGCTTCGAACGCGGCCAGATGTGACGCGCCGTCAAGCTTGCGGTTTCACTTCATCGACGTGGGCAGCGGGTCGCGTGTGAGGAAGGCGGTTCGCTTCGTCTCGGAGGCGGATTGGTTTTGTCGTCAGGAAAGCTTCGACGTCGTTCACGCCGTCACGCCGTGCTTCTCGTGCAACGTCTATCAGCCGCGTGGCGGCACGTACGCGGAGACCGTGGGCCGCAGCGTTGCCCGGGCAAGCGGGCCGCTCAGCAGACTTGTCAAGCGTATCGGTCGGCGTTTCAACCGGCGACAGCGCTTTCTGCTGCTGGCGGAGCGCCGGATGCTGACCGGTCCCGACCCGCCATTTGTCGCGGCGGTGTCGGAGTACGTCGCGCGACAGGTCCGGGGGGCTTTTCCCGGTTACCCGGCGGAGCGCTTGCGCGTCGTCTTTAACGGGGTGGACATCGCGCCCTTGTCGGCGGATGAGATGCGGGCCTGCCGGGCAGCCGTGCGACGAGGAATTGGTGTCGACGAGCAGACGCCATTGGTCCTCTTTGTGGCGCACAATTTCAAGCTGAAGGGGTTGGCCGAGCTCCTCCGAGCGCTGGCGGTTCGATCGCATCCGGGTCTGTCCCCCACCCTTGAAAGGGCGGGGCACCCAAGATCAGAGCCCGGAGCGCAAGCGACGGGTCCTTCTGGAACAACCTGCGCGCTACGAGGGTCGAACGAATCGCGTTCCGTTCTCGTCATTATTGGACGCGATAGTCCAAGTCCGTATCGGCGCCTCGCGCGGCGACTCGCTGTCGCCGAGCGCGTTCACTTCCTTGGGTCAAGAGACGACATTCGCGCCCTCTACGCCGCGGCTGACGTGCTGGCACACCCGACCTGGTACGACCCGTGCAGTCGCGTCGTCCTCGAGGCGCTCTCGTGCGGATTGCCCGTGGTTACCACGCGCTTCAACGGGGCAGCAGAAGTCATCGAGGACGGTCGACACGGCGTCGTGATCGATTCGCCACGCGACGCCGAAGGGCTTGCGGCAGCGATCACTACGTGTTTGAAACCGCAGGTACGTGAGGGCTGTCGAGCGACTACGGGGGCGATGCGCAAACGCCTATCAATGGCCCGACATGCCCAGGAGTTGAAGGTGCTCTACGAAGAGGTGGCCGCAGGTAAAATGTAACTCCTCGCGACTCGGTTCAACGCCCCAGTTCGCGGCTGCGCTCGTACGCCGCCACGACCCCGTCGACGATGTCTTCGAAGACCTTATGCTCACGAAAGGACGCCATGGCGGAGGCCGTGGTGCCGGCCGGGGAGGTGACCTTCTCGCGCAACACGTCGGGCGGCTCGCCGGATTCGAGCATCATGCGGGCCGCACCCAGGCAGGTTTGTTTGGCCAGGAGGTTGGCGTAATGCGGCGAGAGACCGATCCGCTTGGCCGCTTCGACGATCGCCTCGGTGAAGAAGTAGTAGTACGCCGGACCGGTACCGGAGATGGCGGTGACAGCGTCCATGAGGCTGTCGTCGTCAACGTAGACGCTCTTTCCGCCGGCCTCGAAGATGCGCTGGGCACGGAGCAGGTCGGCCTCGCTGGCGTAGCGGCCGGGGTGCACGCCGGCCATCCCCGCTCCCACGTGCGACGCCAGGTTCGGCATGGCCCGCACGACGCGGGCCTTGACGTGCGGGAACAGCTCTTCGAGTGAGCGGGTCGAGACGCCCGCCATGATCGAGACGATCACCTGGTCCTCGCGCACGAGGTCGGCGAATTCGGCCACGACCTGGCGGTAGATCTGCGGTTTGACCGCCAGCAACAGGATGTAGCTTTCCCGGACGAGGTGGCGATTGTCGTCGGTGACGGCGACTTTGAAACGTTCGTGAAAGGCCTGGCGGCGGCGCTCATCCGGGTCGGACGCGATGATGCGGTCGTCGAGCAGCACGCTGTTGCGCAGGACGCCGTGAATGATTCCTTCAGCGGCGTTGCCGGCCCCGATAACGCCGATCTCGTATTGGGTGAGCACAGCGAGCTCCTTGGTTGTGGCTCCCGAAAGTAATCCTATCGGCGGCTTGAAGAGCGCTGCTTCATGGAGGGGCCGCATCTCTGGCCGGGGAAGCTGTCGCGATTGCAGCCCTCACCAGCGTGGCGGTTGATGAGCTCCGCAAGGTTTCCCAAGCAGGCCGCGCTTCACGCCACGATATCGCCGCGTCGCTTCGCCAGGGCGCTGCAGCGCTGCTACTGACCGGCCGCCCGACTTTCCAGCTTGCTGGTTTCTTGCACGTCTGCGCTGAAAGTAACTGGAAGCGCCCAAAGGCGTAGTAACCCGGCCCGTGGTCCGGTGGCAACAGAGCCGCCGCTGAGGAACAGAGCCGGCTGCACAAACACGGCCCGGCTCCTCAGTCTGGTTGGCACACCGCATGTTGGCCAACGCCGCGTTACGCCGCTGATACCGTCTTTTCCTCACACCGGATCCCCAGCGTCGCCAGCTCATCGAGCACCGGATTGTAGATTCGCGGTTTGACCGGGAGGTGGACGCCGGTGTCACGAATGTGGCCCGTGAGGATCAGCCTCGCACCGACCGCCGCCGGCAGGCTAACGGTGCGGGCCATCGAGCTGTCACCGTCCGGCTGCCCGAAGTCGATCAACGTTGAAGAAATCTTCTCGTCCGGCTGGTCGGGGAAGCGCGCGACGAACTGGTGCAACAGCACGATCATATCGCGCTCGCCTTTCTTATACGGCATTTTCTCGCCCATGCGGGCGGCGAGGATATCAAGCGGCGTGGTCTGCTGGCCGGTGATGGGCAGCGGTTCGTGGCAGAACAGGCCGAGCCATTCGAACCGGTCGAGCACGTTGGACGACTCTGCGAGGCCGAGGTGGCCGGCGACCTGCTGCCGCAGGTTGTCCGCCGACGGCGCCTTGATGAAGCCGGCCGTCCACTGGGCGAACGTCGCGCCGGCGGGATAGGTCGCCGGCGTCTCGTCGAGCAGGCCCAGATCGACGACCTTCTTCAGGCACGCGCACCAACCCTTGTAGCGGAACGTCCCGCGGAACATCGTCTCGATGTCTTGCAGGCCGTAAATGTCGAGATAAGCGAGCGAGTCGCGGTTCGGATACGCCTCTAACTCGCCGATCCCTTCGACCTGCACCGGATGAGTACAGGCAAACAGCTCGGGCCCGGGGATCTCGACCTCTTTGCCGTTTTCGCGGAACCGAGCGGCGTTCTTGCCGGCGGTGCAGACCGCCCGCGGGCTCCAGGAGAACTTGTAGCCCCACGGGTTGTCGTTGGCTTCGGGAGCGGGCAGGCCGCCGCAGTACGACTTGAAGCTGACAACCCGACCGCCGCGTTCTTGCACGTTGTGAATAATGCGCATCGCGGACATATGGTCGATGCCGGGATCGACGCCGATCTCGTTGAGGACCATGACGCCGGCCTCACGGGCGGGGGCGTCGAGCGCGCGCATCTTGGAGCTGACGTAGGAGGTCGTGACCATATGCTTGCGGTGCTTGACGCACATCTCGGCCACCACGGGGTGCAATGGCGCCGGCAACAGACTGATCGCCAGATCGTGCTCGCCGACCAGTTTCTCGAGCTTGGCGGTGTCGTCGGCCAAAAGGGTCAGCGTCGCCCCCTGGGGATGCCCGGCAACCAGAGCGTCCGCCTTACTGACCGTCCGCGACGCCACCGTGACGTGAAGATCCGGCTGGTCGAGCAGATAGCGAACGAGCGAGCGTGCAACCAGCCCGGCGCCGAGGACAAGAACCTTTTTCATCTAACGACCTCCTAGGCGACCCTGGTCATCATCGGGGTCAAGAGCAGCGCGTTGATAACCTTCGGGCACAATTCGCGCTGCCTGTAAACCGCATTCGGACGGTGCCGTCAGCGGATTTCGGCCTCCAGATAGCGGTAAGGCCCGGTTAGCTCACCCTTATACACGATCGTTGCGCGTTGCAGCGCCGGCGGAAGACCACTCTCCCCCAGGGCCCCGCCGAGGTTTGCTCGCGCCAGCGCCGGGATCAGCGGGCTGAGCAACTTGCCGAACTGGGCCGACGCATCCACGGGCAACTCACAAGGCAGGATGTCGACGGCGAGAATCACCGGCCCGTCGCCGGCCACGCCGCTCTGCACCCGCCCGCTCTCCGGTTCGAAAACGTAGACCGGATCGTCCGGCTCTGTGGCCCGGACCGTGCATTCGATCGAGCCGTTGATATCGCAGGTGATGTCGCCGATGACGCGCAGCCGCGACCGGCCGTGTCCGGAGAACAACTCGCGCAGTTGACCATTCGTGACCAACCGGGGGTACTTGGGCTCCCAGTAGATGCAGTTCACTAACACCGTCAGGTGACGCAAGTACGGGAAGAACTTGGATCGGTAGTTTTCCGGGTGATCGTAGTAGTCCTGAAGCCCAAAGCTGCCGCCGTCGACGCGTTCGGCCAGGTGCTCCTCCCGGAAGACGACCTTGTAGCATTCCCGTCGCGAGGGAGAAGCGCCGGCCAGCTCGTGCGCTGGAATCTCGCACACGGGCAGCAGGTCGAAGATCTCCTGCGCGCCTCGCGACACGTTGCCGTAACCGGCGAATCCGCAAACGAAAGGTTGGATCGCTGCGGGCAGACCGTCCTTCCGAATCCGTTCGCCGACCTGTCTGATCTCGCCTTTGGCTTGTTGGAGGTCGTCGTATTCGTAGGCGTGGCGAACCAGCGCAAACGGATTCTCGACGCCTTCGTGCTGCAAGCGTTGACCCAACGCCCACAGTGTGTCGATCATCCCCGCTAACCCGGCATAGCGCCCGAAAAACACCAGCCGGCGGCCTTGCTCATCAACGATGCGCTCGTAGTCGATGAGCGTGCAGCCCAGCTCGACGATACGGCGTAGCATGGGCATGTTCGCCGGCTGGAGCTTGATCGTGTGCGAGAAGAACACGTAGGTCTTGCCCGGCTCCAAACCGCCGATGGGAATCTCTTTGATGCCAAGGATGATCGGGCAGTCGCGCAAATTCCCCACGACGGCGGCGCCGGTTGCACGGTAGGCATCGTCACTGAACGCCCGAATCGGCGAGGCCTGCACCTGAAACCGCAAACCGTGGTTCTTAATGAGTTGCCGGATGTCTTCCGGTGTCAGCGGAGTCCGCGCTTCCCACTTGCTTTTGTCTTCGCGCCGAATCCCGATCATCAGCGTCGCTTCATTGGTGTCCGGCCCACCGGGTAGCCGCCGCACGCGGCAAGCCACCGCGCGCCGATTCGGGCAGCGCTCAAGATGCTTGCACGCGGCTGGAAAACCTCCGAACCGTCATCCTGCACTGCCAGTAGCGAAGCCCCACCTGACAAACCGATGCTACGCAATCCCGCTGACCGGGTCAACAAGCCGGCCGCCCTGCTTCCCGCAATGTGTAAGCCTCACGAACGCGGGTAACTCGACCGCCACGAGGGCCAGAGCCACCTGCGGTCTGGCCTGCTCGCGAGGCCGGCGCGCACCCAAGAGCTACCGGCTGTCGCCCCGTCCTCAGACACTGACGCTCCGCGTTGGCGCTGAACGCGGCAGAGCGTGCGGCGGAACGAGCCACGTAGACCGAGTGTTCCCCCGCAGCAGTTGTTTGACACACCGCAGGATGGTGCAAAGACTGCGAGGATCAAACGGCGCGCGCTGGTCCCAGACTGCTTTCTCAGTAAACTGGGCGGAGCAGGGCGATGTCTGGAAGAGGCCGGTGCCCTTTCTTTCGTTGGTCGGCGCAGGAAGCGGAAGGGCGCCGGGGCGTCCTCGAAGAAAATAAGAAACACTGTGAATCCCTAGTTTTCCTAGTTTCCAAGGCGAAACTTTCCAGAATAATGAATCGTAGCCGCCAGTTTGTCTTCTTGTGCCTGTTTTTTGTTTCCGGCGCCTGTGGGCTCATATATGAGATCGTCTGGAGTCGGCTGCTGGTGTTTGTCTTCGGCGGGACGACCTTCGCGATCACCACCGTGCTCGGCTGTTTCATGGGAGGGTTGGCGGTCGGGAGTTATCTCGCTGGACGCCTCAGCCGCAGGGTAGACAGGCCTGCTCGCGTCTACGGCCTTTTGGAAATCGGCATCGGGCTTTACTGCCTGCTCGTTCCCTTCTTGCTCGACCTGGCATTGCCGATGTATCAGGTTCTAGCGAAGGTTTCGGGCGAATCGTTCTTCTGGCTTACCGCGGGCAGGGTACTGGTGTGTGCCGTTATCCTGATCATTCCGACTGGCTTCATGGGAGCGACGCTGCCACTGCTATCCAAGGCTTTCGTGCAGCGCGCCGACGAGGTCGGTGGTGCCGTCGCTCGTCTGTACGGGATCAACACGATCGGAGCCTTCGTGGGCTGCGGCAGCGCGGGCTTTTTTCTGCTCCCCGCCGTCGGCCTTTCGCGCTCGATCCTGCTGGCGGCGCTGCTGAACATTTCCGCGGGTCTCGTCGCGCTCTGGATGGCCCGCAAGCCGGCCCAGCAAGGACGTGTCAGTAAGCCCAGGCAGGAAGGAGGCGCAGACGCCGGCCAATTCGCCCCGGAGTATGTCCCTGCGATCCGCTCGGGGGTATTGCTTCTGCTGTACGGCCTGTCCGGTGTTGCGGCGATGGCCTACCAGGTGGCCTGGACGCGCGCGCTGATCTTGGCGATGGGCGCCTCCACTTACGCATTCAGCGCGATCGTCGCATGCTTCATCCTGGGTATCGCCCTGGGCAGTCTGCTTGTCTCGCCTTGGATTAGCAAGATTAGATCGCCGCTCGCATGGGCCGGACTGCTGGAAGCGCTGATCGGCGTGAGCGCGCTGGTCGTTGTTCCCCTGTTCGGCGAGATGCCCGGATTGGTCAAGCGGCTGTGTGAGTCGGCCGGCGCGACATTTGAGCGCATTCTCGCAATCGAGGTTCTGAGTGTATTTGGACTGTTGGTTGTGCCGACTCTTTGCATGGGAGCGCTCCTGCCGCTCGTTTGCGCAATCTACGAAGCGTCACGGGCGAGGAGCGAGCTGTCAGAACCCGGCGCGGCGGGCGATGCGCGTTCGCCCTCTGCAGGGCAGAGCGTCGGCGCTGTCTATGCCTCGAATACGCTCGGCACGATCATCGGCGCCAGCGTGACAGGCTTCATCCTGATTCCGTGGTCTTTGGTCGGGATGCAACGAACCATCGTGATCGCCTCGGCCCTGAGCGGCATCATCGCGACAGCATTCGTTCTGAGCGCGAAAGCATGGCGCAGGAGCCTCGTGTATGGCGCCATGTGCCTCGTGTGGTTGGGGGGCGTCGCCTTCGCTTCCGTCTTGCAGCCCTGGTCGAAGGCGGTCATGGTCTCGGGTCCCTATCTCGGGCGGCACGTGGACGCGGCGCGTGAAGTGATTTTCTATCGCGAGGGGGTCGACACCACCGTCGCCGTCGTTTCCGCACGCGACGGCGTGCGGTCCTTGCTGGTCAACGGCAAGCCTGACGCTTCCGACGGGCTTCCGGACATGCGCATGCAACTCCTCTCGGCGCACATCGCGTTCTTGATCAAGCCGGCTGCTGCGGATGTTTGCGTGATCGGGCTCGGTTCGGGCGTTACCGCCGGAGCGGCGCTCGCTCATCCGGTCGAGAGGGTGGACGTGGTCGAGATCTCCAGCGCTGTCGTCGCCGCAGCCGAATACTTTTCCCGTGACAACAATAACGTGCTTGGCGATCCCCGCGCGGCTCTTCACCGCGCCGACGGAAGAAACTTTTTGCTCCTGGGAGACAGGAAATACGACATCATATTGTCGGAGCCGAGCAACCCGTGGATCAGCGGCGTCGCGAACCTCTTCACGCGCGAGTTCTTCGAGATCGCACGCCGGCGGCTCAATCCCGGCGGCCTGCACTGCCAGTGGATCCACGCGTACTCGATGAAGGCCGAGGACTTCGCCGCCGTCATTAAGACCGTGTCAGCAGTTTTTCGTCATGTCCAGTTGTGGGATACAAATTTTGACGACTATGTGATACTCGGTTCGGACGAGCCGATTGTCATTGACGTCGAGAGCATGCACTTCACTTTCCAACGGCCGGCAGTAAGTGATATGTTGAGTTTTCTTTATATCAACGATCCCATGCAGTTGGCGTATTTCTACATCGCCGATGACCGGCAGCTTGCCTCCTGGACCGAGGCGCAAGCACCGCTGACCGATGACCTTCCACAGCTTGAATTCTCGGCGCCCCGCTATCTTCTCAGAAGCGAACCCGCTGTGATTGCGAAGGCTCTTTGCGATGTTGACGGCATCCCTACTCTGGCGGGCAGGGCGGATTCGCTGCTCAACCGGGAGTTTCTGAAGAGCGTCAAGCTCGGTAGAAAAGCGAAAGAATACCTGACAGTTGCCCGCAGCGGCGGTCCTGGGTCTTTCCAGAGAATTCTGGACTGCTTCCTTCAGATGGCGCGCCACGCGCCAAACGACTGGCGGATGTTCCGGCGTATTGATTCGCAACTGAAGGCTTGGCGCAGGGCCGCGCCGCTGGAGGCGCGGGTCAAGATGGATGAGCTCTACCTGGAGGTCGCGAGAGCGGCCTCTTGGACCAGCCGAATTCGCGAAAACCGAGTCGGCGAACGTGCCCAATTGTTGTGGCCTTTGGGCAAAAGATTGGAGGCGGTCTCGAGTCCTGAGCGCGACTCAATGATCGAAGAAGCAAAAGCCCTCTTTGACGGTGGGAGAGAGGAACAAGCCCTCAAGACAGCGAAGCAGGCCGTCAGGATCTTCCCGGATGATCTGGCCACACTGCGCCTGACGGGCGTCTGGACGTTAAAAGCGCATGGACCGGAGATCGCCATTCCGTACCTTCTCAAAGCGTGGATCATGCGTCGCGGCGATCCCCAGACCAACTATCATTTAGCTCGGGCTTATTGCCTCAGGGGAGATCAGGACCGGGCATTGGCTTTCCTGGAAGCGGCTATCACCAACGGCTTCGAGGACCGCGCCGCGGTTGAGTCCAGCGACGCTTTCGGAGGGCTGCGCGCTGATGTCCGTTTCCAGCAGTTGCTGGCGCGGATCAGCGGTGCCGGAGACGAGCGATGAACGAGCCCCTGCGTTCGCGAGCAAGCGGCGGGCACCCGTTACCGAAGCCTTGACAGGCACAGGCGAGTCCCGGTCCGCCGGCCGCAGATGCGTATGGGCGACATCCCGTCCAACCGGGGCGAGTTCGTCTCGGCACGCGGCGCCGGGCGGACGCAGATACGCGCGAGGCGTCCGAGCCACCGCGGGGCGGGTTGGCCAGCCCGATGGGCTTGGGACGGGTCAGAGGAATGTCTCGCGCGCTGCGGTGTTGAAAGAACACAGTCCCTGCGGAATCGCGGGCGCGGCGCGACCGCGCGCTGCACCAGATTCGCGCCCGGCGCCACGGGCGTGTGGCAATGCACCACGTGGTGACCTTCGGCGTGTAGTTTAGGTTCCCAGCCTTACGCGGGCTTATTGCCCATCCCATAACCCCTGTGGCACCGGTTTTCAACCGGTGAACACACAGGTTACAAACCTGTGCCACAGTTGTGCGATAGGCTCTTAACAGCGGCCCGCTACCGGCGTGTGCGGCTCGACTTGCGGGCGGGTGGCCCCGCCCGGCCGGTAGTGCGACCCGGGCGGCGGGTCAGAACCATTTCCGCCAGCCGCTTGATATCCTCGTCCTCAACCAGGCCGAGCACGATCGACTGCTCGGTCTTGTCGAGATCGACGAACCACTCGATGAGCCGACCCAAGAGTCTCTTGATCGTCATCCCGCGCCGAAAGCAGACCTCATCGAGTCTCGCTTTCGATTCGGGCGAAAGATGAACGCTGACGATGTCCGGCCTTTGTTTTTCTCTGGGTTTTTCGCGCTTCAACCTTCTTTTCTCCTGTCTTGCCTCACATGGCCCGCCCCTGCTCCCAGGCATCCCAACCCATGATACTATTTAGTCTTGGCCGATGCACGCCATCTGCAAAGGTATTCGCAAAATCGTTCAGCCGGGGTTTCAGCCGGCCGGTAGCGCGGCAAGACACCGTGCTCTCCGCTTGCCCCCCCGCTGCGCGTCGTTGTGCCCGGCCTGCCCAATCCAGTTTGGTCGGCCCCGGCTGACCGGCATTCGCCGCCAACTTCAGTTGCCGAAGCCGTTTCTTTGCTAGACTACTTCAGACGAACTGGCGGGATCGTGTGCATGCCTCGGTGCTTAGCCGCTGTCTTCTGCAGGTTACCGTTGTTCTTTGTCTGCGCCGCTTCCGCCGCTTCCGCCGCGCGCGCCGACGAAGTCGCAATCCTCGCCGACATCAAGGCCTTCTACGAAACCAGCGACGCGACCCTCCGCGCGGAGATGGCCCGGCGAATCGAGACTGATCCCGACTATGACCGCGCCAGGGTCAGCGGCTGGTTGCACCAGGCAACGCTGTTCCGGCCCTTGAAGCCGGGGCGGACGCAAATCCGCGTACCGATCGACGACGGCCGCACGCTCGCCGTCACGCTCCGCATCCCAAGCGCCTACGATCACCGCCGTCCCTACCCGCTGCTCTATGTTCTGCACGGTACTGGCGGCAGTGGAGACGGGATCATCGGCTATGTTGAGCAAGTGTTGGGCGACGACATGATCGACTGGGACCAGCTCGTGTCGCTCAAGGTAAACGGCCGCAAGGCGTTCGAGGGAAAGCTTGAGCCCGACTTGTTCGTCTGCCTCACGCAAGCCGTCCGCACATACGACTTCGAGCGCCTCCGCTGGACCGGCCTGCGCTTCAAATCCGGCTCACGCACAAAGATCGTCACCGGACACACACCGTTTCCGACGCCGCCCATCACCCCAAGGTAGCGGCCGGGCCCCGCACCGGCCGTAAACCGAACCCGAAGCGCCGGCGAGGGCCCAAACAGAGCCGGGTGCCATGGCCAAGCGCCGGGTGCCATGGCCAAGCGCAGCGCGGCCATGCTCCTCTATCCCCGTCCCACATGCCCACGCCTTCGGCATGGGCATGGCACCCGGCTTAGCTGCGTATTCGAGCGGCCAGCGAGTATTCGCAAGGTTCGCAACGGGGCGAACGGTCGCTTAGAATAGGGCCGTTCCGGGCGGACATGGAGATGCGTAATGCGACTGCCCCTTGCGATTGCCCGTATCGCGGGACTTGCCGTTGCTTCGTCCGTCTGCACGGGCTGCTGGGGGCCGATTCTGATTCGCAACGACCCGCTAAACAGCCCTGTAGCTCTCCGGACCATCACGCCTGATGGATACTTGGAACTCGCCGACGGAAGCCGAGAACGGCTCGCATACATACGCATGGCTCCACCAGAAGAGCAGGATTCCGAACGTTGGAAAATCGCCAAGCGAAGAGTCGGCAAGTGGGTCGAGTTGCAGGATGCAGAGGCGAGCGAAGGCTCCGTTGCCTACTATCGCCAGCAGAACTACTTTTGCGGCAACGAGTTTATGTTTCCCCACCCGCTGACAATCTTCCATTTCAAGAAGCAATACAGCCGTGGCTGCGTCAACGACCTATTGATGCACCTCGAACTTGCTGAGAAGCCTACTAACGACGCATCCGAGCAAAAAGACCCATCCTGATCGCCGCCCCGCTGGGGCGGAAAGCGAAGAGAGCCCACCCATATCGATCCCTGATGCTCTGCGAAGGGAGACCATAGAATCGACAAATGTGGCAGGTCTCGGATATGAGCAAATCGGTATTGGTCATCGTCATCGCGGTCGTCGCCATCATCCTGTTCAAGGTCGTCGTCGGCTTGATCTTGAGCGGTCGGACAGCGGGCATTCTGGTAGACAAGCAACGCAATGGCCTCTCAGTCTCTATCGATGGGTCAGACTCGCAGGATGTTCTCATCCGAGTAAACGGGGCTCACGAGGTGCGGTATGAGACATTAGGCAGCGGACGCCACTCCGTCTCTGCTGAGCGCATCTTCGGTTCAAGCTCCGAAGCCACTTCCATGCCAAGCATCGAGTCCGTTGACCTTTCCGCCCAGCGAGACGGAAAGCGTATCGACCTGCACATCGTGTTCGCCGAAGCTCGGGTCGGCAATTAGTCCCGTCGAGCCTCCCGAGCCGCTCCATCATCTCAGAATCGGCCCGAGCTTCACGGGCTCGCCGCATTCGGGACATCGCCCACTGACGTTGCCCGTGAGGTCGTAGCCACATTCTTGACAATGGCAAGGTGGATAGCGGCGGCGGTCACGCCACCAGAGAAAGGCAGTCGGAATCAAAACTATGAGGAACGGCAGCCACAGAGGGATACACACCACACGAGGTTGACCTGGGTTCTGAGCGATGGATGGCCACATAAACCCAAAGCGCTGCGACCACGGCCACGGGTCAACCACCAAGGCGGAGACGCTATGAACCGCCCACCGCTTCTGCACGCTTGGGTTTACGTCATCATACCAATGTATCGCCCCCTGCATCAGCATGAAGTAGTTGCTGTCCCCAACATACTCAACATAAAACCCTTTGCCCCACATACAACTCGTGCTCAACCCCCACGGTGCCAACAACATCAGGCACACCACCGTGCCGATCCACTTGAGCACGCGTCGCGTTGTCCGAAAGCGAGCCATACGCCGTATTCTACTGCACGTTAGGGGAAACGAATCCGCGTAGCATTCGTGTTCCCCACCTCTAAAGAGACAGGCCGCCCAGCCAGTCCGGCGAGGCGCCGGACGCTACGTCGGCTGTGCGAGGCGCGGGGCGCTACGTTTTCCGGCCGGTGCGGGGCCCGGCCGCTACGGGGCCCGGCCGCTACAGGGTCACGCGCTGGCCGTGGCGCGCGACGATCACGTCGGCGAAGCCACCCGCGCGCAGCTTGCCGGCAAACGCCTCGCTCTGATCCTCCTCGCCGTGCACCAGGAACACGCGATAGTTCTTGCCGGCCAACGGCGACAGCAGGTGCAGCAGGTCGGCCTGATCGGAGTGGCCGCTGAAACCGTGAATCTGGACGACCTCGGCCCGCACCGGCATCTTCCGGTGAAACAGGTTGATCTT
>JBHHZX010000039.1:0-16219 GCA_046758265.1 Phycisphaerae bacterium | reverse complement strand
CAACCTGGACATTCGTACGCGAAGCGAGGTGCGTTCGATCGATCGCCGTGCTAAGACGGTCCGCGTTTACGAGACCAAAGCGCAGCGTGAGTACGACGAAAGCTACGACGATCTTTTACTCTCGCCCGGCGCGACTCCGGTGCGCCCGCCAATCCCCGGCAGCGATCATCCGGCGATCCACACGCTGCGCAATTTGGTCGACATGGACCGCATCAAGCAGGCGGCCGATGCGAACGCAGAGTCGGCGGTGGTGGTCGGCGGCGGGTTCGTCGGGCTCGAGATGGCCGAGAACCTCAAACGCCGCGGGCTCGCCGTTTCGCTAGTGGAGCTCCTGCCCCAGGTCATGCCACCGCTGGATCCGGAGATCGCCGCCCGCCTGCACCAGGAACTCACGCGGAACGGGGTTGCCCTCTTTCTCGAAGACAGCGTGACGAAGTTTGAAGACGCTGGCGGCCGGGTGCGCGGGCAGCTTGAGAGTGGCCGCGTCCTCGAGGCTGACCTTGTGCTTCTCTCCGTCGGCATACGACCGGAGACGCAGATTGCCCGCGCGGCCGGCCTCGAGCTCAACGAGCGCGGCGCGATCGTGGTTGACGAGCACATGCGTACCAGCGACCCGTACATTTACGCGGTCGGCGACGCGGTGCAGGTTCACGACCCGGTGTTGGGCGGCACGACGCTCGTCCCGCTCGCCGGGCCGGCCAATCGCCAAGCCCGCATTGCGGCGGACAACATCTTCGGCCGCGCATCGACCTTCCGCGGCAGCCAAGGGACCAGCATCGTCCGTCTGTTCGACGCAACCGTCGCGGCGACCGGTGCCAGCGAGAAGCTGCTCAAGCTCCGACAGGTGCGGTACAAGAAGGTCTACGTCCACCGAGGGCAGCACGCCGGCTATTTTCCAGGCTCGCGGGCGATGATGATCAAGCTGCTCTTCGCGCCGGACAACGGCCGGATTCTGGGCGCGCAGATCGTCGGCGGCGCCGGCGTAGACAAACGCATCGACGTGCTCGCGGTCGCGATCCAGGCCGAGATGACTGTGTATGATCTGGAAGAGGTGGAGTTGGCCTACGCGCCGCAATATGGGGCGGCCAAAGATCCGATTAACATCGTCGGCTTCGTCGCCGCCAACGCGTTGCGCGGTGACGAAGATTTCGTGTATGCGGAAGAGTTGGACGAGGCGTCACGCGACAACTGGACGATCATCGATGTGCGGTCGCCTCAGGAGTATGAAAGCGGGCAGATCCCCGGAGCGGTGCTGCTTCCGCTGCCTGAGCTGCGCCGCCGCTGGCAGGAAATCCCGCAGGACAAGCCGATTGTGACGTACTGCGGGGTGGGGCAGCGCGCCTATTACGCCAACCGCATTCTGCGGCAAAAAGGCGTGCACAGCCGCAATCTCGCCGGCGGGTTCACGACGTACCAACTGGTCCACGCCGCGAAACCGTCGCCAGCGCGGGCAGCGCGTTGATCGGGCCTACAGCGCCGCGCGGGTGCGGCGGCGGTCAATCGCGTTCGTCACAAATTTGAAGATCAGCAATCCGAAGAAGGCCGCGAAGCCGATCCCGGTGAACACGTACCAGATGTAATGGGCGTGAGCGTAGGCCTGCGGCATTGTCGCAGTGCCCGCAATGGCCGCCTCCCATTGTACCTGGGCCGCCTCGGACAGTGTTTCGGGGTCGGGGCAGTACGCGTCGAGCAGGTATCCGGCGATGCCGAAACCGAAGAGCCAGGCGAAAAAGGTGGTCAGGTGTTGATACCCCAGGTATAAGCCGACCTCGCCTTCCGGCGCTTGCTTAGACGCATATTCCAAAAACTTCGGCGACAGGAAGCACTCAGCCAACCCCTGCAAGCCGATGCCGACGCCGACCATCACGGTGATGGGGTGCAGCGAGAAGAGCCACAAACTTACAGATCGGCCGGTAGCGGCCTCCAGTAGGGGGCTCAAGCCAATGACCAAAGCGGTGAAGGGGATGATGAGCAAGCCGATGCCAATGGCATTTTCGGGTTTGAAATTGCGCAGCAGGTGCGTGACGAATACAACGAAAATGATAACGACCAAGGGATTGATATTGGCCAGCCATTCCGGCTTGGTGCCTGCTCCCATCAGCCGCTCAACGTAAGTGGGCATGCAGGCGTAGAGTTGGCCTTGGATGGCCCAAAACCCCGCAACAATCAAGATCAGGCTTAGGAAACGGAAGTTTCGCATAACCTTGAGTAGCCCGCGCAAGGCCTCTGCGATAGTCTTGCCGGTGCCCTTTGTGTCGACGTTCCTATAGAAAATGGCCACCAGCAGCAGTGCTACAAACGCCATGCCGGCGGCATAAAAGTTGATGTATTGCAAGCCCAGGCGGTCGTTCAGATCTCCGGCCAGGAATTTGCCCGAAAGCGCGCCGATGTTGACCACCATATAGAAGATCGACATTGCTCGGGCACGGTGAGTCGAATCGCTGCATTTGGCCACGGTGCCCGAGATGACCGGCTTAATGATGGCTCCCCCCAACATGATCAGCGTTAGCGAGACAAGGACGGTGGCTTTCAGTTGGAAAGCCCCCAGCAAGGCATAACCTCCGGTCAGCAGGGCGAAAGCCAGTACCAGGGCCTGCTTGAAACCGATCTTGTCGGCCATGATGCCCATGAACGTGGGTAGAAGGTACAGGATGGAGGCGAAGGCTCCGATGATCCATCCGGTTTGCACGTCGGTGAAGCCCACTTCGATCTGAAGGTAGCGGACCAGGGTGATGAACATGCCGTAGAAAGCCGCGCGTTCGCAGAGCTCTGCCCCGTTGGCATACCAAAACGTGCCTGGAAAACGCCAACTGAGCTTCTGTGGTTCTGCCAGCGTTGGTTCACCCATCGTGTGTCGACTCCAGCGGTCGGTGGTGCGCTCCTGGCGAATCTCGTCCGGCACGGGGGGCGGACGCTACATTTCGTCCGACGCGGGGCTCGGACGCTGCATTTCACCGGCGGGACGCCGATGCTACCCCATGGTTTCGAGCACTTCCTCGCTCGGTGCGAAGCCGCGCCGGAGCGTGTTTTCCGTGATGGTGCGCGGCTCGCAAAACTGGACAAGATAGTCCGGGCCGCCCGCTTTCCCCCCGGTCCCCGACATCTTGAAGCCCCCGAACGGCTGCAAGTCGACGTGCGAGCCGGTGATCTTGCGGTTGATGTAGAGGTTGCCGCACTCGCACTCGTCGCGGGCCTGCTCGATATTCGCCGGGCTGCGTGAAAAGATGCCGCCGGTCAGCGCGAAGTCGGTCCCGTTGAAGATTTCGATGGCGTGGTCGATATCTCGTGCCTTGATGATGGCGAGCAGCGGGCCGAAGATTTCCTCCTGCGCGATGCGGGCACCGGGCGCGACGTCCGTGAAGATCACCGGGCCGACAAAGTATCCGCCGTCCGTATCGGCGATCATCTGCGCGACGTCCACCTCCAGCGCGCAGGTCGCTTCCTGCTTGCCGAGCTCGATCGCTTTGTGAATCGACCCCCAGGCCTGCTTGTCGATCACCGGGGGTACAAACGTCGCGCTATCGTCAGCCGGACCGACTCGCAGGCCACGCGCCGACTCGACCAGCCGCTCGACGAAGCGGTCGTAGATCGCTTCGAGCACGATGCAGCGGCTTGCGGCGGAGCACTTCTGCCCGGCACAGCCGAAGGCGCTCTCCACGACGCCCTTGATGGCTTCGTCCAGGTCGGCGTCGGAGTCGATGATGATCGCGTTCTTGCCGCCCATCTCCGCGATGACTTTCCGCACCGCCGGCCGCGACGTCGGATGCCCCGCCGCCCGCTCGTTGACGCGGCAACCGGCCTCGCGCGAGCCGGTGAACGCCACCATCGCGACCCTCGGATGCTTGACAAGTAGTTCGCCGACTTGCGAGCCCGGACCGGGAAGGTAATTCGCCACGCCGGTCGGCACGCCGGCCTCTTCCAACAGTTCCATCAGCTTGAAGGCCGTCACCGCCGCTGTCGTTGCCGGCTTGATCACCACCGTGTTGCCGGTAACCAGCGCAGCGGCGGTCATTCCGGTCAGGATGGCCAGCGGGAAGTTCCAGGGGCTGATCACCGCCACGACGCCGCGCGGCGCGTAAACGTACTCGTTGGTCTCGCCAGCGATGTCACGCCGCCGCACGTTGTCCGCCATACGGATCATCTCTTTCCCGTAGTAGTTGCAGTAATCGAGGGCCTCGGACAGGTCGGCGTCGGCTTCACGCCATGGCTTTGCGCACTCGAACGCTTCCAGGCCGGCGAGGTCGAAACGGCGCTCCTGCATCAGCTCGGCGACTTTGAACAAGTACTCGGCCCGTTCCTGCGGCGGGACGCGGCGCCAGGCCCTGAACGCTTTGGCCGCCGCCTCAACCGCCCGCTCGACGGCGTCGGCGTCAGCCTGCGCGACCTTGCCAACAACCTCGCTGGGCCGCGAGGGATTCAGCGACTGGTTCCATTGCCCGGTAGTCACGCGCTCGGCGTTGATGACCAGCGGGTACTCCTGGCCCATCTCGGCCCGGGCGTTGGCCAGGCCGGCCTGCATCTTTTGCCGCTGCTCACCGCGCGTGAAGTCGGTATTCGGAACGTTCTCAAACGGATCCATAATCGGTTCCTCAAACTCGTATTTTAAAACGAGAGGCTTTTCGAACGGCGCTGTCGCTGGTCCGATCTCCTGCGGGTTTCTCAGCAGTTCGTCACGCGGCACGTCCGTCGTGTGACGCAGGAACGATTCGTTCGCGGTGTTTTCCAAGAGGCGACGAATGAAGTACGCCATTCCGGGCAGGAGTTGGCCGTACGGCGTGTAGACCCGGCAGCGCTCGCCCATCTCGACGCCGGCCCGCTTGATCGGGTCAGCCATGCCGTACAGCATTTGCAACTCAAACGCTGTCGCCGGAATCTCCCACTGTCGCCGCAGGGCCATCGCGTGCGCCAGGCTGCGGATGTTATGACTGGCAAAGGCGCACGGCGTGTGTTCCCAATTCTGCAGCAGCGTCTGCGTCATTCGCTCGAAACAGGCGTCCGACTGCCACTTCTGCTCCCAGACCGGCCAGGGCCAACCGGCCTGATCCGCCCAAACTATCTCCGAATCCCAGTAGGCCCCCTTTACCAGCCGCACCCAGATTGGCGTGCCCCGCAGCTTGGCCCACTCGATAATGTCATAGGCGTCCCGGTCGCCGTCCTTCAGATAGGCCTGCAACACAATTCCGAAGTGCGGATAGTCGCGAAACTCCTTCTCCATGAAGAGCTCACGGCAGATGTCGAGCGTCAGACCCTTGATGGCGTAGTGCTCCATGTCGATGTGCAGGTGTACGCCGTCTCCGATCGCCTTCCGCAGCAGGGGTCGCAGCCGCTCTTTGGCAATTTCCTTGCTGAGCTCCGGGGCGATCGCGTCCAGACCGGGGTGGATCGACGTCAGCTTGACCGAGATGTTGACCCGTGGAATTGGCTGCCCGTCACCTTCGTCAACCAGCGGAACCTTCGGCCACGTCGCCGCCTGCTTCGGCAACTCGCTGATCAGGTCGAGATAGGTCTGATGATAAGTTTCCGCTTCTTTGCACGACCGGGCCGCTTCGCCCAGCACGTCGATCGTGAACGCCAACTTCCGCCGGCGCATCCGGCAAATCGCGCACACGGCCTCTTCGGGAGTGGTTCCAGCGATGAAGCGTCCCGCCATCAACAGCGCGCTTTTCCACGCGAGCCAACAAACGAGGCGCGCCCAGGAGGAGTCAAAATGTTTGAAATCCGTCACCTTCGCGGCCAGCTTCTCCAGCTTGTCCTGCGCGTTGCCGCCTTCCAACTCCCTGAGCGCCGCTTGCTGCTCACGCCGGACGCCCCGGTGCCCGCCGCCGTTGCCGGCCCGGTTCGACCTGACGAAGTACTCCTTCATGTGGCGGGCGATCTCCCTCTGGGCCTTGCCGACGGTCGGCAGCACGTCAATGAAGCGAAAGGCCTGCACCTTCAGCCGTTCATTCTTCATGAGCTGCCGGAGTCCCCACTCCTGCCACCATTCGAACTGGAATACCCACGGGCTGTTGTTCTCCATCCGGTCGAACATCTCGTGCCCGAGCCGGACGGTCAGGTCTTCGATTTGCTGTTGCGAGACACGTCTGGTCACGAAGCACCTCGGGGTTTCGGCAGGCTGGACCCGCGCCGCGCGCTCCGCCCGCTGCACAGGTACCACGCACCTCGGCACGCTGTCTGCGTTCTCACGGGTGAGCGCTCGCCGTCGGCGCCGAAGAGCCCGGTCACTTTGCCGCTCCACACCGGGAGGCGGGTTCGGAGCCTATGCGTTACCGGTTTGTAGCCGGTGAAATCAGGGGTTGAAAGCCTATGCCCCAGCTTATGAAACAGCTTTTGGCACGAACCCGCCGCAAGACGGATCTCAAGCAGCGCGCCCGCACCATCTTACTGCCGCAAGCTCCAGGAACAAAGACCCCTGGCGAGCGTGAAACCTTGCGGATCGCCGCCGTCGGGTAGGGCCGCGCACTTGGCGGTAGAATGTCGGCTGGGAATGGAGAGACGCATGATGGCTGCGCAGCGCTGGCTCGTCACGGGCGCGTCGGGTCAACTGGGCGGGCATGTGGTCCGGCAACTCGCCCGGGAGACTGCCGGCGCCGACATCCTGGCGCTCGCGCTGAGAAGTGAGGTCGGCACTGCCGGCGTCCGTGTAGCTCGCACCGATTTCGCCGACCTTGACGGCTTGGGCAAGTGCGTGGCGGAGTTTCGCCCCACTCACATCGTCCACACCGGGGCCGTGACGGCCGTGGGTGACTGCTGCGCCCGACCGGAGGCAGCTACGCGCGTCAACACGGACGCGACGTGCGTCCTCGCCGAAACCGCCGCCGGCTGCCAAGCGCGGCTGGTCTTCATCTCTACTGACATGGTCTTCGCCGGCGACGAGGCCCCCTACCGCGAAACCGATAGGCCGCGCCCGTTGAGCCACTACGGGCGCACCAAGGCAGCGGCCGAACGGCTGCTGGTGGGTTTTGAGCGGACGCTGGTCGTTCGGCTCCCGCTGCTGTACGGCTTCGCCTGCACGAGACGGGAGACGACCTTCGCCAAACAAATCGCCGCGTTGCGTAGCGGCGAGCCGCTGCGGCTGTTCACCGACGAATACCGCACGCCGGTCTGGCTGCCCGATGCGGCGGCGGCCTTGATCGGACTCGCTCGCAGCGAGCTGACCGGCGTCATCCACGTCGCCGGGCCGAAACGACTTTCGCGCTTCGAGATGGTCGGGCGTTTCGCCCGGCTGCTGAATGTCCCCGATCCAAAACTCGAACCGGCCTCGCGTCACTCGATCGACGCGTCCGAGCCGCGTCCGGAAGACCTGTCGCTCGACGGCGCGCGGTTTGCCAAGCTCTTTCCGCGGTTGGCGCCAGGTCCGATTCGTGCCGAAGTCTTTGCTGCGTTCGACTGGACCCGTTCATCGCGCATGCGAAAATTTGTTCGGCCCGGCTCTTCCGGGCGGGCCGCCGCCTCGGCTAGAATCCCGGGCTGCCGCTCGAGGCGAAGCTGGGTGTTGGCGACCCGGGCGGCCGGGCCGTGTCCACTTTAAAGGGGCGTGAAAGGAACCGTCGTGCGGATTGCGCTAGTCAACCCGATTACACGCCGCGGCCAGGGCTACCACACCATCGGCAGCGTCATTCCGCAGCTCGGGCTGCAAGTGCTGGCGAACCTGGTGCCCGCCGGCCATACCGTCGATATCATTGACGAAGTCTTCGGACCGCGGTACTGCGACACCCACCTGACGCGCGACCGCTACGACCTGGTCGGCATCACCTCGTATACCAGCGGCGCCACCCGGGCCTATGAGATCGCCCAGGCCTGCCAAAGACAGGGCATCATGACGATCATGGGCGGCCCCCATGCATCGGCGTGCCCGGACGAAGCCCAGGGATACTGCGACTCGGTCGCCGTCGGTGAGTGTGATGAAATCTGGCCCGAGATCGTGCAGCACGCGGCCGACGGTCAGCTCCAGCCACGCTACCAGGGAAAGCTGTCCAATCTCGAACAAACCGGGCTTGGCCGCGCCGTTCAGAGCCTGCAACCGGTCAACGGCCAATACGACGTTTCGGCGATTCAGACCTCGCGCGGCTGCCCCGTCGGCTGCGAATTCTGCTCGGTCACCAAGTTCAACGGCGCCCCAATCCGCCGCCGCCGCATCGCCGACATCATCGAAGAGTGGAACGAAACCTCGCAAAAATTCGTCTTTGTCGTAGACGACAATTTCTTCGGCCTCGGCCAGAAGCACGCCGAGTGGGCCAAGGAGCTGCTGCGCGCGCTGATCAAGCACGGCAAGCGGCGGGTCTGGTTCAGCCAGACCACGATCAACATGGGCGACGACCCAGAGGCGTTGTGGTTGGCGTACAAGGCCGGCTGTCGCGGGATGCTGATCGGGTTTGAGACTTTCAACGCCGAATCGCTCAAAGAGTACCACAAAGGCATTAACCGCAAGAACGTCAGCCGCTATCGGGAACTGGTCAACGGTTTCCACAGGGCCGGAATCGCCATCTTCGGCGCCTTCATCATCGGCTCAGACCAGGACACGCCCGAAACCGTTGCGGACATCGCGTTGGCGGCCGTCAAGCTCGGCGTGGACATCATCCAGATCACGAACCTGACGCCGCTGCCCGACACCAAGATGTTCGACCGCTACAAGGCCGAAGGCCGGCTGCTCGCAACAAGTTACCCGGAGGATTGGGAGCGCTACACGTTCACCGAGACGGTCTACAGGCCGAAGAATATGACGGCGCGCGAGCTGGACGAAGCGATCTACGAGTTGCGACACGCCGCCGCCAAGCAAAACTGGGTGATCAAGCGCGCCTTACGCACCCTCGTCCACACGCGTTCGCTGACAACCGCCCTGTTTGTGCACGGCATGAACCGCGGGTGGAAACGAATGGCCAAGATCCAGGCCCCCCACGACCGGCGTCGCTTCGGTTTCACGCCGATCGAAACGACGCCGCGCTTCAGCAAGATCCTTGACTCGTTCCGGATGCACCTTCAACCCGGCACGGTCCAACCCGAGTAGGGCAGGTTGAGTTTTCGAGGCCCGCCGCTGTTGACTGACAGATCTGATCAGTCGTCCTGGCCCGGCGGCTCCAGCTTGAACTCGCGCTCTAACAGCGGCTCTTCACCGGTGCCGCTATACAGCTTGGCGACGAACTTTTCGTCGCCGGAAGACTTCAGTAATTCCACCGGCAGCTTCCAGGCCTGGCCGCGCACCGGGTTGTTGGACGACCAGACAAATTCCTCGCTCCAGATGTTCCGACCCTCCTCGGGTGCGATCGCCACGCGAAACGGGTTGCGGTCGCACTGCTTTGGCAGCCTCCGGACCACCACCAGGAACTCGTCCAACTCGGTCGGCACCTTCTTGGTTTTGTCGTATTCACCGTCGTAATAGTCCAGGGCCACGATCAGCATATCGCTCTTGAGCTTGACCGCGGTCCGGACCGGCGCGAGGTGCTTGTAGCAATCGACCGCCATCTCCTTCGCCGCTTCGTCCGCGAGATCTTGGGGCGTTGCCCGCGGCGGGGAGCCCTGCTGGCGGTCGTCGTACGTGATCGGCGGCACGCGGCGCGCGAACACCACCCTGTTGGTGGCCACGTCGATCACCCGCACGCTGCCGCCGACCGTCCCCGCGTGCCGGAAGAACTCGACAATCTGCTCGCGAACCACGATCGGACGACCGCGGCGGTCGCGCCGGATGCGACCCTTGCGGTCCTTGGCATAAACCGGAAGCCGCCTCTCGACCCGCTCGCGCTTCAGGTCAAATTCCGTGATCTTGCCGACCACAAGCGCCTGGGCGATCTGGACTTTGCCCGGCGCCAAGACCGTGCTCGGGTCGGCCACGTCCGCCAATTGTGAGAGATCCTGTTCGGTCAGGACGTCTTTCAGTGCGCCGCGCTCCAGGACCGTGAAGTTTCCGTTGGCAGCGAGTAAGTCTTCGAGCATATAGGTCGCCTGCCACGCCGCCTGCCCTGCGCCCTTTTTGTTGGTCGGATGGTGGAAGGGCACAACCGCAATGCGCTCGTAAGCCTTCCAGTTCCACTGCGGGAATTGCGTGATGGACGTACTCTTACTGCTGCCGCCGCAGCCATAGGCGGCGAGCAATAGCAGGAAGGTAAGCGCCCTCGGTCCGCGCAGCATATTTCGCGTCCCTCGTGACGGGTGAAGCAATCAGCCAGGGAGCAACGAGACCTGGTCAGGCTGCCGCGGTCGCCGCACCGAGCAGCGTGGCGATCAGCTGGACGAGAAAAGTATTCAGCCCGGTCGTGATCACCGACTGCAGGACCGCCGTCAGTTGCGCATCGCTCAGCCCGCACCCACCCAGCACAAGCAGCGAGCCGCCGGGAATCCACACACGCCACAGTCCTCTGGAGAACATCCACCACTTCATCATCAGAATCCCTCGTCAAACCACGCCAACTCTTATCCTCAGGTCGCGGAGATTGTAGCAGCCGCTACGGCTTTTCGCGAGCGGGCGGTGTCGTTGGTCTGTCCGGATTGAGAACCGTCATGAGCGTAACGCGGAGCATCGACACGCTGACGCCCCTTTCTGACTGTTTCTCCCCGCGAACCCCGACATACTTGCCGAGACAGGCTGCGACGTCGATGCCCAATTCTGTCGGAAACTCGACGTATGCTTGAACTTTGTGTGTGAACGGATCCTCAAGTTTGTAGCGCATGCCATACGGACCGGCCGGCAAAACAAAGCTGGGGCGCAGGACGCCGCGGGCGTCGAACTCCGGTTGAGCCTCCAGCAGGTCTTTCGCTTGCCGGAGCTTTCCCAATTCCCAGGCGTGCCGGGCTCTGTCTCGTTCGGCCTGGCGAGCGATCTCGCGGGCCTTTCGCGCCAGGCCCTGCTCCTCCACGCGCCGGTCGATCCCCTCGATCCAGGCCGCCGCCAGCTCGGCAACTCGCGACTCCTCGCGCTGCGCGGCAATCGGGCGCAAATGGCTCAAAACCCCGTCCCACGACTGCTTGACCAGCGGCTTACGCTCCTCAGTCTCAATCGCGGGCAGGATCCAGCCGAGCCGTTTGCCCCACCGGCCGGTCAGGTCAGGTTGCCCCGCCGGCCGCGTCGTCGCCTTGGCTTCCACCGCGAGGCCCGGACGCGAGGCAACTGCGGCGGATGGTTGCGAACCGACAAACGGTTTCGCGGCGCGCAGCCGATCGGCAACCACCTTGCTGATTCGCTCCACATAGTCGCCGGAGATGTACGCGTAAACCCCTTCCGGCGGGACGATCTTTAGCCACTCGCCGTCGAGCTCGCCGATGATCTTCACCTCGGTGCCGTTTTCAAGACGAGCTTGCACTTCGCTCCGCATCGGATCGCGGGGCTGCACGTCACTCCCGACCCGGACGCGGAGCGTCGTGTCAACCTTGACGATGCCGTGCCTCTCGCCCACACGCTCGATGTAGCGCGCGAAGACAAGCGAGAACACGCCGCGCGGCGGAACGATCCGGTGCCAGCCGTACTCGCTGCCGACCGCTTCCAGCACGTCGTCGCGGCTGGCGCGCCCGACAATGCGGCTGTTAACGTCGGCCCGGGAGCGCACGTTGACGCGGTCGCCGGTGACGCGAAGCCAGTAGTGCGCCTCAGTCGGCCGCGTGGATGCCGTTTGCTGTCGGCTGACAAGATCCGTGGTGGACTGCGCCGACGTGGCGGGGCCTGCCGATCCGGCGAGCAAGATCGTCAGCAGCAAGGGGATGAATCCGGGCGTTACTCGCGAGATCACCGAGATTCGGGACGACCGCATCGGTATACCTCCACGACACCCTGAACTTATCCTTAGCTCCGATACCTGTCAAACCGCCTCGGCGGCCACTTGTGGCGCTCTGGGACGGCCGACTTGCAAAGCGTCATCGGCGCGTCGGGACGGCCGGCCGCTTGCTGTGGCGGCGCCGATTCGGGGGATCGCTGGCAGCATGATTTAGCCGATCCGGGTATATTGGAAGCATGCCCAGGAACCCAACGTTGTCCGAAACGCTTAGATTGCTCGTCACCTGTGTCGGGCGACGCGTGGAACTCTTGCAGGCCTTCCGGGCCGCCGCAAAACGACTCGGTGTCAAGCTGTGCCTCGTCGGTTCGGACAGCACGGCGACCGCTCCGGCGCTGACCTGCGCCGACCAGCGGGTTCTGGTGCCGCCGATCGAAAACAACGGCTACATACCCGCCCTGCTGGACGCCGTGCGGCAACACGGGGTTAAGGCCTTGATCCCAACCATCGACACCGATCTGCTTCCGGTCAGCAAACATCGCCGCGAGTTTGAGGACACCGGCTGCATCCCCCTGATCGCCGATCCGGAAGTTATTAACATCTGCCGCGACAAGATTCTCACTTATGAGTTCCTCGAGAAACACGGAATCGACACGCCGACGACCTATACGCCGGCGGCCATCCGAGCCCTTACCGATCGCCGCTACCCGTATTTCATCAAGCCGCGCTACGGCAGCGCCAGCCTGCTGGTCCACAAGATCGAAGACGAGCTCGATCTCAACTATTACCTGCAAAGGATCCCGGAGCCGATCGTCCAGAGATTCGTCGAGGGCCTCGAACACACACTTGACGTTTATGTTGGGCTCGCTGGCGTGCCCCGCTGCGTCGTGCCGCGGGCACGCTGGCAGGTGCGCAGTGGAGAAGTCTCGAAGGGCGTGGTCGTCAAAGACCGCAAAATCATGGAGGCCGGCAAGCGCGTCGTCGAGGCGCTGGGACGCTCCGTCCGCGGACTGGTCACGCTCCAATGCATCGTCACCGCCGACCACCGTGTGCGCTTTATCGAGATCAATCCGCGTTTCGGCGGCGGCGCGCCGCTGGGCATCGCCGCCGGCGCCGACTACCCCGCCTGGCTGATCCAAGAGCTATGCGGACAGACCCCCGAGATCGAATTCGACGGTTTCCGCCACGGCCTGACCATGTTGCGCTACGACTGGTCAGTCTTCATGCCCCTCGACGACAACCTCACGCCGCGCATCACCAAGCCGCTGAAGAAATTCCCCACCTGGTAGGGCGGGCCGTGCCCACCAATTGCGGTGGCGCCGGCCTCGTTACTCGAACCGCTCGCCAAACTGTTTCTGTCGCAGCGCGGTCAGCTCCTTAATCTGCTGCTCATGCTCGCGGCGACAAATCAGCGTCGCATCCTCGCCGTGTACGACTACCAGGTCATCAAGACCCACGACGGCGATCAGGTGGTCCGATTCGCTGACCACGATGTTGTTCTTGCCATCGACGATCAGCGAGTACGGCGCGATCGTAACATTTCCCGCCGGGCCCGGCTCGCGCGTGCTGGCGATCGCCGACCACGACCCCAGATCCACCCAGCGGCAATTCATCTCGACCGTCAGAACGCTGCGGGCCTTCTCCATCACGCCATAATCGATCGAGATGGGCTGGAGGCTCTCGAATTCGTGGGCGGCTTGCTCCGTCTTCGCGACTGTTTCCCACTCACGCGCCAATTCTGTCAAAACGCGCTGGTTCTCCGGTAAACAGCGCGCCAGCTCGGAGAGAATCACGGCTATCCGCCACGCGAACATCCCGCTGTTCCAGAAGTACTCGCCGGACTGCACGTACGCCTCGGCCACGTCCCGGGCCGGCTTTTCTGTAAACCTGATCACTTTGTACGTTCCCTCGCCGACCGACTCACCGCGATGGACGTACCCGTACCCGGTGTGCGGGCTGTCGGGAATGATCCCGAACGTCACAAGGCTTTCGGGAAACTGTTCGGCAGCGGCCAGCCCGATGTCGATCGCGTTGGCAAACTCCTCCTGCGGGCTGATTAAATGATCGGCGGTAAAGACCGCCATCACTCCCTCTGGGTCACGTAGTGCGAGCAGTTGCGCCGCCAAACCGATCGCATTCGCCGTGTCGCGCCCCATCGGCTCACCGATCAGGTTTTCGCGGGGGATGTCGGGCAGTTGTTCGGCGACCAGGTCGACGTAGTTCGCCGAGGTGATGACCCAAATGTTTTCAGGCGCGAAGATGCCTGCCAACCGTCGCCGGGCGTGTTGCAGCAGCGAAAGCCCGTCGAAGAGCTTGAGCAGTTGTTTGGGTCGCATGCGGCGACTCAGCGGCCACAGCCGCGTCCCGCTGCCGCCGGCCATGATGAGCGCGTGTCGCATGGTTTGCCTCCCCAAGTGTTTCCGCCGCGTCAGACAACGTACTTGTTGCGTGTTCCGGCCCGTTTCTCGAGCTGGCGGGCCTGCTGCTCGTACCCCGGCTTGCCCATCAAGGCGTACGTGTAGTCCTTGCCCAACTGCACCGCGGGCTGGTCATAGGCGTTAACGTTGAGCAGCCCAGCCAGGATCACCGTCGCGGCCTCCCACAACATGAAAAACTGGCCCACGCTTTCCTCGTTGACGCCTGGGAAGCGAATGGTCAGGCACGGGCGCCGGTTGGCCACCAGGGCGAATTCGGTCGCCCGCTTCTCCGCATTCAACAGACGCCCCAGGGAGGCGCCTTCCAGATACTTCCAGGCATCCGGCGTGCCCTTGCCGGCCGGAATTCGAACATCTTGCCCGAACTGCTGGACCTCCAGGAAAATGAACACCTTGTCATTGGGCCCTTCGCGGTAGAGCTGCACCTGCGAGTGCTGATCCGTCGCGCCCAGCGCCTTGATTGGTGTCGGCCCAACAATCGCCGGTTGGCCCCCGACATCATACTGCTTGCCGAGGCTTTCCGCCCACAATTGCCGGTACCAGTCCGCCAGATCTTTGAGCTGATGGCTGTAGGGGAACAGCACGTGCAGCCGCTTGCCGCGCGTGTAAAACGCGTGCAGCAGCAGCGCCAGCATCGCCGCCGGATTCTTGCGAACGACCTTGCTCCCGACGCGTGTGCTCATCGCCGCCGCCCCGGCCAGCAGCTTCTCGATCCTGATCCCGCACATTGCGGCGGCAAAGAGCCCGACGGACGAGAGCACAGAGAAGCGCCCACCGACGCCGGCTGGCACCGGCAAGGTAAACCAGCCCTCGCGGCTGGCTAGTTCGCGCAGCGTCCCGACCTCGGGGTCGGTGGTTATAACCAGCCGCTTGGCGAGCGCTTGGGCGCCGAGTTTCCTGGTGAGCAGTTCGCGGACGATCAGGAACTGCGCCGCCGTCTCGGCCGTCTCGCCCGACTTGCTGATAACGTTGAAGAGCGTCCCCTTGAGTTCCGGGCCGAGCAACTCGAGCAGGCCGGCGAACTGCACCGGGTCCACGTTGTCCATGACGAATAACCGCGGCCGGCCACGTTGCCTATTCGACAACAGGTTGTAAAGCGGCGGGTTGAGCGCGGTCTGCAATGCAATGGTGCCCAGCGCCGAACCGCCGATGCCCAGAACCACCAGGTTCTCGACGCCCGGTCTGAACCGGTGCACCGCGGCCTTGACCGCGCTGACCATATCGCGATCCACGGGAAGATCGCGACAGCAGTGCTGCCCGCCTTTCCGCTCACGCTCGATCCGCGCGACGACCTCTCTTACCGCCGGCTCGGCCCGTTTGATCTCCACCGGCGTCAGCCCGTGCGCCGGCCCGACAGCCGCGCTCAAGACGTTCGCGTAGTCGAGTTGCAGCGAGGCGAGCGCCACGAACGACTCCTTCCGCCCTTGGCTCTGATCCGAGTGCGCGAGCATACCGCAAGTGTCGCGCGCCTGCTATCAGAGTCCCGCGCGCCCGCCGGCCTGTCATTCCGAGAGAGTCCGCCAGAGGCGGATGAGCGAGGAATCTGGCTCTGGAGAGCTACGCCGCAAAATTGCTTGGTCGCTTCGCTCGCTCGGAAGGACGCCGGCCTGCCTACTTCTCCTTCAGTTCGATCGCGCCGGTCCAGCCGTCATCGGGCGGGTCGCCCAGGTAGAGGGCCGTCGCCTCGATATAGTTTTCGGCTGCGGTATCCTCGGGCCGGCGTTTCAGACAGGCCTTGAACGCATCCAACGCGGCACGCCACTGGCGCTGCTGAAACAGAGCCACGGCCCCGCCGAACGCGCGGGCGTAAGCGAGCACGTCGTCGGCGACCTGCCCGGCGCGGCCGAGCAATTCGTAGATCGGAACGGCATGCTCTTTCCCTTTGACGCGCACCCCGCCGAGCGGGCGGAATTCGAATGCGTCGCCGACCTGCTCGCGCGTGGCGCTGCTGACTAGGATCTGTGTCCCGTAGAACTTGTTGGCTGACTCCAGCCGGGAGGCCACGTTGACTGAGTCTCCGATGCAGGTGTAGTCGTACTTTTGCTCGCTGCCGCAGGGACCGACGATTGCATTTCCCGTGGCGGC
>JBHHZX010000038.1:0-16357 GCA_046758265.1 Phycisphaerae bacterium | reverse complement strand
CACGATCGCGTTCACCGCGGCCAGCAACAATTTCGAGCTAGCCATCGCCGTAACAGTGGCGGTCTTCGGAATCGGCTCGGGGGCCGCGTTCGCGGCTGTCATCGGCCCGCTGGTCGAGGTGCCGGTCTTGATCAGCCTGGTCAACGTCGCACTGTGGTTCCAGCGGCGCTACTTCGCGGAGTCGCCGGCGGTGCAGGGCGAGATCGCATAGCCGCGGTGGTGCATCCGGGAGGCGCCTCGCGCGCTGTCAGCCAGGACGTGGCAGGCCTGGAAGACTCGACCTGCCCTACCTTTTAGCGACGACGGCCGGCGCGGGGGGGGCCGGCCGCTACGTCTCGGCACCGTAGTTGGCGAGCAGCACGGCGAGGTCGGATAGATCGATGCAGCCGCTGTTGTCGAAGTCGGCGCGCTCCCAGTAGTACGGGTCGCCGACGCAGGTGCCATAGCGGGAGAGCAGAGCACCCAAGTCCGACAGATCGACGTCGCCGTCCAGATCGAGGTCGCCGGTCAGGCAGGCCTCGTCGTAGGCGAGGCTCATACCGTAGAAGGCGGCAAAGCAGGCGTTATCGTACGTGACCCCGTCGCAGCCGCAGACCGGGTCGAAGTATTCCGGGCACGCCTCAGGCCGGGGCATGCAGACGCCCGTCTCGGCGAAACAGACGTGGAAGAAGCAGTACTCGTCCTCGGTGCACTCCTGATCCGACCAGCACCAATCAAACTCTGCGTACGGACCATGCAGCGGGCCGTAGCCGCTGCCGACCGCACTGTCCCAGGACTCGCTGAACACGTAGTACTCGGGCGGTGGCCCTTCGCGGCGCGTCGTCAGCACCCAACCGACGTCCTCGGCCCGCCAGGGGTGGTCGAAAGCGAACGTGAAGAACTCGACGGCGGATGCGGGATCGTCGGTCCACCAGCGGACGCGGCCGGCGGTCAGGCACCAGCAGGGCCCGGGCGAAACGAACCCGTGGTAGGTCAGGACGCCATGGAGGTGACTCATCCACCGCTCCTCAACCGCGAAGTTCCAGCCGGGCGGGATGCTGACGTTGGCATAGTTGTCCGGATCCAGGTCGTTCGTGCCGACGGTGAACTGCATCATCGGGTAGCTGGCCGAGTCGACCGGATAGGCGTAATGGCCGGGCCCGCCCCAGTCGCCCTGCGTGCATTCACAGTAGACCAGCGGCGCATCGCCCGCGGCAGGCGAACCGAGACAGATCAGAATCAGCAGCCCGGTTGGTGATCGCAACCCCTTCATGGCGCGCCCCTTTTCATGGCATGTACCCCGCGTGGCAAACTGGAAGAGCCACCGACATGAAACCCGGACCGGCTGGGTAGAGACGCCCACACCAGTACCTGGCCCTCCGGTCTCCCCCGCTAGGCTACGGATAGTATACCACAGCCCGGGTCCGTACGGCCAGTTATCGCACCCCTGCGCGCCTTGATTTGCCGATGAGACGGAGCTTTGCCCGCAGCGTTCGCCGGTCGCGGCAGCGGTCGAATCGTGCTAAGATCATATGTTCGAGAGCGAACCGGGACCGGAGGGTCCTGGCGCTGAGGCGACCCGGACCGGCGGGCCGCAGGCGTGACGCTGGACGGACGCAAGAAGGAGCAGACAGCGATGATCAAGGCCAGTGAGCTGCGGAAAGGAAAACTGATCGCGCACGAAGGTGAGCTGTATACCGTTCACGAGTCCCGCCACGTCGCCAAGGGCAACAAGGGCAGCTACATGCAGACCAAGCTGCGAGGCGTCAAGAGCGGAACGATGATCGACATGCGCTTCAACGTGAACGACCGCATCGAGACGCCCTACGTCGATACCAAGCCGTACGAATACCTGTATCGCGACGGGAAGGACTACGTCCTGATGGACCAGGAGACCTTCGACCAGATCCACGTGTCGGAGGACGTGATGGGCGACGCCGACCTGTATCTCAAGGGAAACGAGGTGGTCGTGTGTTCGGCCGTCGACGGTGAGATCGTGACCACCGAGCTGCCAACCGTGGTCGAGCTGGAGGTTGCCGACACGACGCCGGTCGTCAAGGGCGCCACGGCGACGAGCCAGAACAAGGACGCGACACTGGAGACCGGGCTGCGGGTCAAGGTGCCGCCGTTCATCGACCACGGCGAGGTGCTCCGCATCGACACACGAAGCGGAGAGTATATTGAACGGGCCAAGGGCTGAGCAGCGGTTCGAGGCTGCACCGATCGTGATTGTGAAAGCAGCCAGAGGGAGAACCAGCGGCGATGATTTCGCTACTCAGCGCGGGTGACACGGACATCCTTCGCGACACGACCCGCCCGTCCACCATCTTCTGGCACCGCGCCCGACACGCCACCCAGCGGGTCGTCGGGGCCCTCGCGCTGACCGGGCTACTGCTGCTGGTGATCCTGCTGATTGCATTTCAACCTCAGGCGTCCGCGCTGCGCTGGGCCACGCGCGAACATCTGGCGGTGGGGGTTTCGTTTCTGAGCGTCGTGTGGCTGCTCTACGTGGGTTGGCTGATCTTCAAGTTCATGCCGGGCCGCAACGACCGGGTGGTCATCGGCCTGCGGAACACCGTGCGCCACCAGATCGACCCGCTCGAAGAGCAGATCAAGGCGCTCAGCGACGATCAGTTGCGAGCCAAGACGGACGAGTTTCGGCGACGGCTGGCGGATGGTGAATCGCTCGATTCGATCCGGCCAGAAGCGTATGCCTGTGTGCGCGAAGCGTCACGGCGGGCGCGCGCCCACCGTCAATTCGAATGCCAGCTCATCGGCGGGAAGGTGCTGGAGGACTGCAACGTTGCCGAGATGCGGACGGGCGAGGGCAAGACGATCGTCTGCTACATGGCGAATTACATGAAGGTGCTCCAGGGTCTGAAGGTCCACATCGTCACCGTGAACGACTATCTGGTGAAACGTGACGCGGAGTTCTGCCGGCCGATCTTCGATCTGCTGGGCGTCACGGTCGGCTACATCACGGCGGAGATGGACTCGTACGGAGCGGGCGCGCGGGTGCGGCAGCAATCGTATGCCTGCGACATCACCTACGGTACGAACAGCGAGTTCGGGTTCGACTACCTGCGCGACAACATGAAGCACAGTGTGCGGGACCAGGTGCAGGGGCCGCAGGACTACGCGGTGGTCGACGAGGTGGACTCGATCCTGATCGACGAGGCCCGGACGCCGCTGATCATCTCAGGCCCGGCGCACGAGGACGTGGGCAACTACCAGGTCGCCGACAACATCGCCCGCTCGCTGATCCGCAAGCAGGAGCAGGCCAACCGCGAGATGGCCAGGCGGATCGACAGCCTAGAGCAGAACGCCACCTCCGACCAGGAACGCGACGCGAAGTTCAAGGCCGGGATCAAGAAATTCCGGGCCGACGCGTTCTGGCTGTCGTCGGATGAAGCCGAGGCGATCGGCCACATGCAGTACTTCGTGGTCGAACTTGACCGCAAGTCCGCCCACATGACCGAGCACGGGGCGAAAGCGGCCCAGGCCGAGCTCGGCATCGGCACGTTCTACGACAGCAAAAACATGAACTGGCCGCACTACATCGACAACGCCCTGCGCGCGCATCGGACCTACCAGCGCGATAAGGACTACGTCGTCCAGGACGGTCAGGTCATCATCGTGGACGAATTCACCGGCCGTCTGATGCATGGCCGGCAGTGGTCGGACGGGCTGCACCAGGCGGTGGAGGCGAAAGAACGCGTCACGATCAAGCAGGAATCGCAGACGCTGGCCACCATCACGCTGCAAAACCTCTTCAAGCTCTATCGGCATCTGGCCGGCATGACCGGCACCGCGATGACCGAGGCCGACGAGTTTATGAAGATCTACAAACTCGAGGTCATCGCGATCCCGACCAACATGCCCGTCCGCCGGGTCGACTTCAACGACAAGATCTACAAGTCGAAAGCCAGCAAGTTCGACGCGATCGTGGAAGAGATTCGTTCGTATAGTCAGAACGGCTATCCGGCCGACCCCTGGTCGCTCTATGACATGCTCAAGCAGGCCCGCAGGCTGCTCAGCGAACGGCTGCGCACTGATGGTGAAGACAGCGAATCGCGCGAGAGTCTCCAAGTCGTCGCAGACGCGCTCGCCACGTTCAACGACGGGCAGGGAGACCCGGCGGCGCTCGAAAAGGCCTACCTGCACCTGGCGAAGGAGAACGTTGGAGGGCGGCCGGTGCTGGTTGGCACGACTTCGGTCGAGAACTCGGAAGAGCTCAGCCAGTTGCTGTCGCGGCGCTACGGCATCGAGCATGAAGTGCTCAACGCCAAGAACCACGCCCGCGAGGCCGAGATCGTCGCCAAGGCCGGCCAGCAGCACGAGGTCGTGCGCGGCAAGAAGAGATTCATGCACGGCAACGTTACGATCGCTACCAATATGGCCGGCCGTGGGACCGACATCGTGCTCGGCCCCGGCGTCGCGCAAATCGGTGGCCTGCACGTGATTGGGACCGAGCGGCACGAGGCCCGTCGGATCGACAATCAGCTGCGCGGGCGTTGTGGGCGTCAAGGGGATCCGGGCAGCTCGCGCTTCTTCCTGTCGTTCGACGACGACCTGCTGCGCCTGTTCATGGGCGAGTGGGTACTCAAGATGCTGACCCGCTTTGCACTCGAAGAGGGTGTACCGATCGAGCACAAGCAGCTTTCCAGAGGCATCGAGCGGGCGCAGAAAAAGGTCGAAGAGCGCAACTTCGGCATCAGGAAAAACTTGCTGGAATACGATGAGGTACCCGACGAGCAGCGCCGGTCGTTCTACGCGATGCGGCAGCGTGCGCTCGACGGCCGCGATCTGAGCGAATTCACCTGGGAAATGATCGACGAGACGGTCGCCGACGCGGTGGACCGCTATTATGACCCGCAGTACCCGGCGCAATGCGTCGCCGAATGGGTCGCCCAGCATCTGGGCGTATCGATCGAGGCGGACCGCCTGGACACTAGCGACCTTGAACCCCTACAGATGCAGGTCCGGGATCTCGCCGCGGGCGAAATCCGCGGCAACGTGCAGCGTACCTTCGGCGAATATGTCGATCCGGATGTTCCGGCCGAGGAGTGGGACGTCCGCGGGCTGCTGGCCTGGATCGCGCCGTACGGGCTCAGCCTCACGCAACGGCAGGCCCGCGAGACCGAGCCCGACGAGCTGTGCGACCGAATCGTGGAAGCGGCGCTGCTCAAGGTCGAAAACGAAGACCTGACGCCGCTCGAACAGTACGTCGACAGGCGCTTTGCGCGGGCGCGCCTGGCCCACTGGGCGCAGGAGAAGTTCGGCGTTTCGGTGCCGGTAGAGGAGTTGATCAAGGCCTCGCGTGACGAGGCAGAACGGCTCCTGGGCGAGAAGATGCGGGCCGCCTATCGCGAGCGGGAGGTCGAGTACCCGGTCGGCGCAGTGATTCAATACGCTCTGGAGCGCGGGGGAACGAACGTCAACGCGGTCTACGAGCAGATCGTCAAGTGGGTCAACAGCAAGTACCGGATGGGCTGGACCTACGAGCATCTCGCCGGCAAGGACCCTCAGCAGATTTTCCAGGAGCTACGGGCGCTCAACGAGGATTACCTGCGAAACGGCAAGCTCGACGGCGAGATTGACGCCGCCATCAAGCAGCATCCGGGCGCGGCGATTCTCGACTGGGCCAAGGAGCGCTTCGGCCGCGTGGTTGAGATGAACCCGCTCGAACTCGGCCGCGACCTGCGCGAGCAACTCCAGGGCTGCGGCTACCAAATGCTGCGTTATGAGCTGACGCAGCTTGAGCGCATGGTGCTGCTGACGACCTTTGACGCGGTCTGGAAAGACCACATGTACTCGATGGACCTGCTCCGGCACGGGATCGGCCTGCGCGGCTACGCCGAACGCGACCCCAAGATCGAGTACAAGCGCGAAGGCACCCGGCTGTTCAATGGGCTGCTCAGCAACATCCGCGAACGGGTGACAGACCTGATCTTCAAGGTCCAAGTTTCGATGGGACCCGACGAAGGCCTGCTCGGCGGCGGCGTGCCCGCGCGACCACCGGATGACAGCAGCGCCGGCGGCGCGTACGCCGGAATGACCACGCAACACGCGGACGCCACGAACGTCGGCTTCGCGTCGGCGGCCGAAGACCAGGAGGCGGCGATGCGGAGACAGGGCGAGGGCGGCAAGGTGCAAACAATCCGCCGCACCACGCCCAAGGTCGGTCGCAACGAGCCCTGCCCGTGCGGCTCGGGCAAGAAGTACAAGCACTGCCACGGAAAGGCCCGTTAGAGGCGTGTCGCGTCAGTCGGGGAAGTGGAGATCCGGGCGCACTTCGTGCGCGCAGCAATCGCAGCCATAATCTGCCAAAACGATGCCGAGGTCGGCCAAATCAACCTGACCGTCCTTGTTCAGATCGGCATCGGGATTGAACAGCAGACGGCCGAAGTGCCCGATTTCGGCGAGCAGGGCTGACACATCCGCTATGTCCGTACGCCCGTCCACCGTGACGTCGCCGACGCAACTATTCGGCCAGTAAGCAATGCGGAGAAGATCCTCCTCGTCGCGATTCGTATCGTCGGGGGGCGCAGGCCCGAAGCCGGCGACGATCTCGGGCAGCGTGTTGCCGAACAGGTCGGCGACCGCCAGATTTCGCGGCCGCAGGATCTGATTGTAGGGCTCGTCTTGAAACCCGACGGTGCTGACCGGGGTGGGACGTACGCGGTCCCACGCTTCGCCCTGCTCGCTGCTCAAGGTAATCTCCACTTGCCGGTCGTCGGAAAGATCGCCTTGCTTCTGGCGTGTGACCAGGTCGGAGTCACCATCGCCATCCACATCGGCCACCACCGCCGCCACGCCGCGGTTGACGGCGTAACCGGCGTAGCCGTCCTCGGCGGCGGCGGGGTAGAAGGCCACCGCCTGGTCGCACTGGTGGGCCCAGAATTCGATCTCGGTTCCGTCGAGGTCGGTGATCAGCACCCCGGCCGGGCACGGCGGGTCGGGCTGGAGGGCGACCACGTCCGAGCACAGAAAGCTGGGATACTCCAGATGCACGGCGAATCGGTTTGCGTCCGTATCCAAGTCGTACCAGAACACCAGCACCGGGTCGTCCTCGAGGGGCGGGGTGATCGAGCCGCTGAAGCAAAGGTCCGGCCGGCCGTCAGCATTGAAGTCCCCGATCGCCAGCCCACGCGTCCACTGCACCGCGACGCCGCCTTCGATACCTTCCCAGTAGACTGGTTCCATATTGGCAACCGTGTCGTCGGTCTTCCAGAAATGGATGATGTAAGGGTCAACGTAAAAGATGGGGTCGGCGATGTAGACCAGTTCCTCCTTGCCGTCGCCGTCAAAATCAGCCGACATGGCTTCGGGCGGCGTCTGGAAATTCCCCGTGCTGTTGAAGCCGAACGGGAACTTGAGATGTTGGGCGAACTCGCCGTCGCCTAGATTCTCGATGAGCCATAGTTCGTCGCCGAAGAACACCGTCACCGCCAGGTCCGGATCGCCATCGCCATCGAAATCGCCGACGCCGATATCGGCGGAGCCGTTTCGAAAGATAGAGAGCGCCGGGGTCCAGTAGTCGGGGACGTAGAGGTCGATATCGACCGCGCGGACAAAGTCGGTCGCGCCGGTGCCAAAGTAGAGCGTCAGGAACCGCAGATTGTTGTCCGTGTCATCGAAGTCGGTGGCGTACCACGCGACCGCGATGTCGTTTCGCCCGTCGCCGTTGAAGTCCGCCACTTCGACATCGGTGATATTGGCCGAGTCGATCTCCTCGCCGAGCACCGCGACCGTAAGTGTCGCTGGAGTGGAGAGATACAGCGTAGGCAGCTCGACGAACCCTTCTCCATCGCTACACCCTTCTCTGCCATCGCCCAACCGACCAACGGGCAGTGCGTATCCCTGGCGAGACTGCGCGCGCGCGGAGACACTCGTCGCCAACATGAGCAACAGAAGAAAGAAGGTTTGTGGGCGGATGCACATGCAAGGTACTCGCCGCTCCGCCGAAATCTTTCCCTCCAGCGGGCACCTCGGCTCTCGCAAGCAGCGCACCGGGCGGAGGCGCTGAACCGGAATGGCAACGTGCTGCGAGCTACGGGCAGGTCTGACCATACACCGCCAGCAGTTGCGAAACATCGACAAGATCGACGCGACCGTTATCGTCAAGGTCGGCGGCCGCATTGTAGTTGGAGTCGCCCATCTCCGCCCCATAGGCCGCCAGGAGCTCGCTGACATCAGCAGCGTCGATGACCCCATCATCGTTGATGTCGCCGACACACGTATCCGGCTCGGGCATGCTCATCGTGGTCAGAGCCGCCGCGTAGTCGTTCGGCGTCAACGTGAACGCGATCTCAGAGCTTAAGTCCTCGACGTCTTCGCCGATCGGCCGGAAACCGAACATCGGGTCGTTCTGACTGGCGCTCGCCGTCCCACCGTTGCTGACGAAGATTCTACCGATCAAGTGCGTGAACCTGGTCCCCTCGGACAGGTAGCCATTGTAATAGGAGCGGAAAGCGCCGGTACCGGGTGGGCCCAGGCCCGTCAAGCAGGCGTTGTCACCGTCGACGTCCGTGACGGTAAAAGCCGCCATGGCGCGAGCCTCGGCGAAGTCCGCCGGGATGGTGGGAAAGGACACCAGCGCTGAGGCGACGGTGAAAGTGGTCTCGCTCCTGCCCGAGACGACTCCGATGTCGATATCGATTTTGCAGAGCTGCCGGGTGCACAGAACGACCTCAGCGTTCAGCAAGGTGGCGATCCATTCGCGGGTCAGGTCATCGTAAATGTCAATCGGCGCAGGCAGGGCCCAAGTGAACGTTTCGCTGTTGGGGTCCCAGTCCCCCTTGTTGGACGGGACATAGAAGGAGCCCGCGCCAGCGCCATTGCTGGCATGAAGCGTGAAAACGATGTCCGGGACCGTCGCCCCGACACGCGGCGCGCAGAACGCGAGCGCGAGTGTAACCGGGAGCATTAGGCGCATCCCGCACAAATGTCGGCTGCAAACTCTCACGGCACGTTCTCCTTACAGTTATGCAGCGCTGCCGGTGCGACTTATCTGTGGCGACGGCGGAGTAGCGCCGCACCCGCCACCGCGAACAACCACAGGCCGGTCGGTTCGGGAACGGCACCGAAGACAACCGTCCCGCTGGCCTCGTCGTTGGCGGTCAGCAGGAAGGCCATTTGGACACTCATATCATAGACATCTTCGCCGATGGCCCTGAAGCCAGACGCCGGGTCGCGCTGCGAGGCACCGCCCGTGGCACCATCGCCGACCATTACCACGCTGATCAGGTGGCTGAAAAGCGAGCCATCCGGTGCCGCTCCATTGTAATACGCTCGAAAGGCACCCATTCCCGGCGTATCCAAACCCATGAGAGTCGCTCCGCCACCACCGCTGTCCGTGACGCTGGTGCTGGCGAAGAACTGACCCTCCGCGACATCCGCCGGCATGGTGGGAAAGCTTGCGAGCGCCGAGTCGACATAGAAGTCCGTGTTGGTGCTGCCCGCAATTACGCCGACGCTCAGATCAATCTGAAACGTCGGCGCCAAGTGAACCAACAGGCTGGCGTCGAGCAAAGTGGCAATCGGCGACCCGTTCCCGCCATCAACCACCTCGATCGGTGACGGCAAGGACCACGTGTATGCTTCCGCGACCGGGTCCCAGACGCCCTCGTCAAAACTGACCGAGAACGAACCGCTGCCGCTTTCGTTCAACGCCTGGATCGAGAAAACCGTGTCGGAAATGTCCGCCCCCGCATAGGGGACCTGCCCGCCCCCGACGAGCGTCAATGCCACCAGCCCGGGCACCAACCGGCCGGCCATCCGTCCGTTGATAGCTGTCACGGCCCCACTCCTCCTCGCTTGCCGTCAACAACGGAACAATGCGTTACGCTTTATTCAGAATGCGCTAACTCCGTCGGCGTCCCAACGCCAAGCCGCCCAGGGCAAGCAACGCCAGGCTGGCCGGCTCCGGGATGATCACGTAGATGCTCGTACCGCTCGCCTGGTCCATGGCGGTCAATATGAAATTGAACTGCGCCTGCATATTCGTAACCGTGTCGGAGATCGTCAGCCACCCCGTGCTGGCCGACCCGCTGACTGACCCATAGGGTTCCGACACGGAGAGTTGCGGAACGAACTCCGCGAAAATCGTTCCCGGCGGCGTATTGTAGGTTGCCACGTACGCGCTGCCGCCGGCACCGCCGAGCCCCGTCAACGTCGCTGTGTCACCGTTGCTCTCGGTCAGCGTGAGGCCGGCGCTGGCGAGACCGTCGGGGTTGACGAACGGTCCGAAACTCAGGATCGCACTGCTGATGGTCACAGTTATATCCTGGGCGAAGGCAGTCATGGCGAAATTAAGCCCAATCTGTGGATCGCCGAGGATCGTCAAGTTGGCTTGATCCAACGAAGCGATGTCGCCCAGCGTAATGCCCACGTCGGACCAACTCCAACCACCGAGATCCGGATCCCACTCAACGTCCTGCGACAGGACCTCAAAAAACGCCGAGTCGTTGCTGTTGCTGACATCGATGCGGAAGAAGGTCTCGGAGAGTTCCCCGGCACTCACCCCTGCACTCGTGCAAAACATCGCGCCGATTGCCAGCAGCACAGGAACAGCTCGGAGAGATATATAGTTTCCGAGAAGCATCGCTCTTTCTCCTCTCCCGCGGGCGGCAATTCAGAGAACTGGCGCCCCACTATTAACTGATTGCGGGCCAGAAGTCAATGCCGATAATGGCACAATTCCGGCGACCCGCATAAGGGTTCTTCTACGCCGTCGCTGCCGGCCCTGTCCCCCGAACCTTCCCAGGCCGACCGCAAAAGGGCCTCCTCTGAACGAAAGCGGGCCGGCTTAACCACAGCCGGCCCCGCACAAAGCTCCGAATTTCGGCGTAACGTTACCGGCCAGCGTCCCTTACGACCGGCGACGCAGCAGCGCCAAACCACCCAGCGCCAGCAACGCCAGAGAGCCGGCTTCGGGAACGATCACGAAAGTGCTCGTCCCGCTGGCGGAGTCCGCGGCGCTCAACTCAAAGCTGATCAGCGAGCTCATGCTATCTACCGGCTCGCCGATGGCTGAAAAGCCCGACTCCGGCTCATTGTAGATCGCGTCAGCGATCCCACCCGGGCCAGCGATCATCGAAAAGATTCCCTCGGCGAACGTCGTCCCATCCGGCCCCATCGGGTTTCCGGCCCAGCCGTTGTACTGCGCCAAGTACGCACCGCCCGTGTCACCGATGCCCGTCAGCGTCGCGCCGTTAAAGTCGCCGGACGAATCGGTCAGTGTAAAGGCGGCGCTGGCGCGAGCTTCGGGGTTGTTAATCGGCGCGAACGTGATCAACGAGGATGCGATATAGAACTCGGTGGCGGCGTCGGGCCCGGCTTGCACGGCAAAGTTCAAGTTCACTTCAGGATCTTGGACGAGCGTCGCGGCAAACTCGTCGAGGCTGCCCAGGAAGATCTCGTTCGACCAGAAATCCATGGCTTCCGTCAGCTCCCAGCTCCAGGTCTCGGTCTCGGGATCGTAATCGCCCCATTCAGCGAGAATCGGGACGGTGACATTGATGGGGCCGACCTCCGCAGTGACTTCAAAAACGACGTCGGGCAGATCGGCTCTTGCCGCACCGACGAGCAGCGCTAATGCGCACAGGCTTCCCGCGGCCCCTCTCCCGCCACGTAGAGTTTTGTTGATGGACATTTGCTCATTCTCCTCCTGCATTCCCGTCCTTGCGTCGCTATAGCTCGACTGAGTAGGCAAGTATAAGTCCGCCAAACTCGCGTGTCAAGCACGAACTTGGCGCAAATGCCGGCCTATTATCAGAATTTCACCGTTGCTCGGTCACACGGCCGGCCACGCCGCGGCCGCCTCCGGAGAGCCGCGGCCGCTGGGCTGTAACCCCTTTCGCAACGGCGGGTTGCAATGTGTCGTACCTGCGTCCCACGAGTGCGACCGGTACCGCTCAAGCGGAGGACCAGGCCAAGTCGTGGAACAAGTGCGCGCACCCGACGCTGGGCGGGCTGGTTTGCTCGACGAAGAGGGCTTGAACCCCCGCGGACATCCTCGGGGAGGGCACCAGGGCGCCGCGGAAGGCAATCACACCGATGGCAGCTCAGGCTCGATCCAAATGCCAACCTCAAAGGTACCGGTGACCACACGGCGGCTATGAGCCACCGTGCCCATCAGCCGCGTCGGTTCGCCGTCGAGGTGGGGGAGCAGGACTTCCACCCGTGCCCCCTCGTCCATCGGCTGGCCGACTTGAACCGCCATACCGTTGGCCGAACGGTTCACGGTCTGCCCAACGACGGAGACGGCCTTGCCGTGCGCGGTGTCTGAAGCCCGCACGCGACAAGGTACGCGATGGGCCACGCGGCGTTCGGCTCGTCGGCGCGAGGTGTTGACCTTCGCCGCCGCGGCAGTCGCAGAGGGCCTCCTAATAGGACGCGGATCCATCGGGGAGCCTCTGGCTGGACAGGTGCACAGCCAGCCATTTATTGGAATCGACCGAAAACCGCTTTCGTCTTTAGCAAAAAATTCCACCAAATGCAAAGAATTGTGACCGAAGCACAATCGCGGGCAATCGGAACACGTCGCGGGCGCTCGCCGGTCGAATCAGCGAGGGCTACGAGACAGGCGGGCGCGGCCAACGGGGCTGCGCTTCGCCCGGGGCCGGTTCGCGCAGCAGTTCGGGACTGCGTGAGGAGCGTGGGATGCGGGCATTCAAGCCGGGTGGGATTGCCGCCCGCCAGGCCGGATCAGGAAGCCGGCCCGTCGGAAAGCACTTCCAGACGGGTGTGCTGATCGACGACGACGGTGGTAATCTCGCCGTCCTCCTTCCTCAGGCGAATGCGGTTCAGCCACAGCTTGTCGTCCTTGCCGTGGGCGTGCCAACTGCCGGTCTTCTCGGCCCTTACGGAAAGGACGGTCCCGACCACCTCGTGCGTCCAGTTGCCTTCGCGGCGATCGATTTCCTGAAAGACACGAACGCATTGTCCGGGCTTGACTTCCTGATTAACCATGGCTGCTCAGCAACGATTGCAATCTCTGCAACAAGGTTCCCGGTAACAGTTGCGGCGCGCTCGCCGCCCGCGCTTCAATGTTCTGGGTCGCACCAGCGGAGGACGGACGCCGCTACTGACCCTTTGGACCCTTTTAGATCATGACCCGCCGGTTGTAAATGTACCACTCCAGGAAAAGGATGAGCAAAGCGGCCCCGATGAACCAGCGCCAGATTTCTGGCGTGGCGGCGCGAATTGCCTCGCCGACCTCGATGGTCTGCGCGCCGCCGATCGGAAAGCTCTCGCGGGGAGCGATGTCACTTTCGAAAGCGCTTTCGAGGTTTACGGCGAAGCGGTCGCGGCCGGGAACACCCGGTTCCACCTGGTAGAGGCCGACCTTGTGCGTGCCAGCGTAACGGGCCGCGCCGCGCACGTCCGCTCGAACCGTCAGGCGTGTACCGTCGGGGCGCGCCAGCTTCGCGCTCTTTGTGTCCGGGGGCAATGGGATGCGCAGCGGGTCGCCGGGGCGCAGCGGCTCGCGTTCGGCCAGGGCCCCGCCGCTGCCCATAAACAGGACGGCGTTCTGGATGAACTTCGGAAAGCTGATCTTGCCCCACCAGGTGCTGTTCTCGATCGCGAAATTCAGCACCAAGTAATGTCGCCCCTCGTTCGAGTATCGGAATAGCACCGAGCCACGCTTCCCCTCGATCAGCTTCTCAGCGTTCCGCGGCGCGTCCAGCACCAGGCCCTTCGCTGTGAAAACATAATCCAGGGCCACGCTCCGCAGAATCGGGTGCGTCTCATCCCACCACTGAAGCGAATCGTTTTCCGCCTCGCCCTCGACCGCGATCTCCTCGATCTCCGGCACAGCGGCCAGGAAAACATAACTGCCCGCCGGTAAACGCGCCGTACTGTGCTTGTCAAGAATCACGACGTCGTAGAGCGATTGCCCGTTTACCTCCAACTCGTCGGCGGGGGCGTTTTCGTACTGTTGCGGCGTCAGATACTTGGGGTGGTCTTCTTCCAGCGCCAGCCCCTCCAACGCCGCTTCGAGAAAGAAATTCTGCTTACGGACCAGCAGCACGCGCAGCCGGCGCGGCGGCGGAACGACCACGAACGCCCGATTGTCAACGAGTAACGCGTCTTCGCGTGAGAGGCGTGCTTCCAACAAAGCCCCCTTTTCCAACGCGAATTCAAAGCTCAGCGAGGCGGAGGCAGCCCGGATGTCGTCATCGTCAACCTCACCCGTTCCGACCGCCACTTCGCCGCGAGCACGCGCCGCGCCGAGCGACACCGTCTGCACGGTGGTCAGCCGCCCGTCGATATACAGCGAGACGTCCGTGGTGACCGGCTCGGGACGGAAGTTCTGGACCTGCAAGAGGGTGCTGAGCATCTCCGGCCGCTCGTAGTTCCGTTGAATCCGCAATGCCGTGAGGCCGACGTTGTCACGCGTTTCGCCGATCGGGAGCAGCGTGAGCCGGCCGGCCCGGAGCACGACGTCTTCCACGCCGCTCACCGCCCCGTCGGAGAACAGCACGATGCGCGAGGCTTCCTCCGCCGTCTCGGTCGTCTGCTCCACCGTTGTCTGCGCCATGTACGCTTCGGCGAGCTCCAGCGCCTCACGCATGTTGGTGCGGCCGTCGGTGGGTTCGAGCTGCTCGATCAGGTCTACCACGTCCGGCATGTTAGTCGTGAACGGGGAAACCACCACCGCGCGATCAGCAAAGGCGATGACCATGATGCGCGCCTGCGCTTGGGCCCCGCCGAAGAACGACCACCAGCGGCTGCGGGTGCGGTTGAAGGTTTTGACCAGGCGGACGGCCTGCTCCTTGGCCAGCTCGAGCCGGGTTTTGCCGCCCTCTTCGAGCGTGTTCATCGAGGCGGAGCGGTCGATCAGGATGACGACGCTGCGTTCGTCGCTGACGGAGGTCTCGATGATCGGCCGGGCGAGCGCGGTGATGCCGGCCGCCAGGATGAGCAGTTGCAGGAGGAGCAACAGGTTTTTCCGCAATCTTTGAAACGGGGCGTTGACCTGCAAGTCCTGGACGGCCCGGCGCCACAGCAGCGTGGACGGGACCACCTCTCGACGCCGCCGCAGCTTGAGAAAGTAGAGTATGAGCAGCGCCGGGACGACGACGGCCGCGGTCCAGAATGCCAGCGGGGCGAGAAAGCTCACGGCGTTGGCTCCAACCTGTAGCGGCCGGCGGCCCGCCGGCAGCAAACCTCCATGCGCGCCTTATATTTCAATGAAAACCCTCGTCCAGGCGAACGGCCCGACTTCTGCCCCACGTGCGATAGCCTTCCGACGGTTGAGGACGAGAAGACGCCATAAACGGTTCCTCGGCCGGCGAGCCGCCGGCCGCTAGCGCAGCAGTCCCCGCTGTCTGAGGTATGATAGCACCAGCGTGTCAAACGGCACGCGCGTGTTCGTGAACAGGTACGTAATACCTCGCCGCGTGCAATAGTCTTTCAGCTCGCTGCAGTACGCCGTCAGCATCGCCTTGTACTTGTTCAGCAGCAGCTTGCTGATGCTCACCTCGGCCGTGTCCTCGTCCTCCACATCGACCAGCTTCAGGTCGCCGGCCAGCGTCGGGTCGATCTCCGCCGGCGACAGCACCTGAATCGCGTACAGGTCGAGGTCGCGACTGAGCAGGTAGCGGAAGCCGTCGGCGTAGCCGCCCTTGTCCATAAAGTCGCTGATAACGATGCAGACGCCCTTGCCCTGGTGCCGCAACGCGAAGCGCCGGGCGACGTCGGAGAGGAACGACCCGCCCTCGGTCGGGATCGACTTCAGGAAGTCGATCACGCGCGAAACCATTCGTCGCCCGCGAATGCCGGACATCACGTGGGCGAGCACATGGGAGTAGGCATACAGGTTGACGCGATCGTAATTGACCAGCCCGATGTAGGCGAGGGCGGCGGTGACGCGTTTGACGTAGAGCGCCTTGTTTGGATCGCCCCAGTCCATGCTCTTCGACACGTCGAAGAGCACGGTGACATTGAGGTCCTCCTCTTCCAGAAAGAGCTTGAGCAGGAGCTGATCGAGCCGGGCGTAAATGTTCCAATCGAGAAACCGCAGGTCGTCGCCGACCACGTAGTTGCGATAGTCGGCGAACTCGACGCTTTCGCCCTTGCGCTTGCTGCGGCGTTCGCCCTTCATGCGGCCAACGAAGATCTTGCGGGAGAGGATCTCGAGCCGGTCGAGCCGGGTCATGAACTCGGGCGAGAGGAGTTCTTCATCATCGGGTTTTCGTGTCGGGGCGGTTGCCACGGGCTATCCCTACCCTTGTTTTTTAGATCCCGGCATCGTTCGCCGAGTTTCCTCGGGTGTCGGTACGGCTTCGGGAGGAAGACGTAGCGGCCGGTCTCCGTGCCGGCCGTGGATCGTAGCCGGTCTCCGTGCCGGCCGTGGATCGTAGCGGCC
>JBHHZX010000037.1:0-16839 GCA_046758265.1 Phycisphaerae bacterium | reverse complement strand
GCCCGCCGTCGTGGCGCCGCCGGCGCTGACGCACCCGAGAGCCGCGATCTCGGCGGCTGTCCAGACCCGATCGCTGAAATAGACGCTGGCGATCACGCACGGGGCCATATCGCCGTTGTTGTCGGCCATCAGATGGAACCACGGGTAGGAGGGGTCGTCCGCGCTGTAGAGCGAGAAGCGACCATCGAGGTCGGTGGAGCGTTGCGCGACGAGCACGCCGTCGATGTATCTGCGATGACGGACGCCTCCTCCGTGAACTTCGAAGGTGATCGCGCAGCGATGCCACGTATCCGGATTGATCTGGCCAGCGTAGCCCAGCGCGCCGACGCCGAACTTGCCGTCGCTGAAGCGGACGAAGTGATCGCCATCGTTGCCGTTGCAGCAGTTTGTGTTGTAGAAGCTCAGCCAGCCGTAGTTGTCGAATGACGACTGCGGGATGTAGATGTCCCAGATCAGCGTATATTCGTTCACATAGATCCCGCCGCCGTTCGGGGGCGCATCGTGCTGGCAGACGAATGCCTCATCGGAGGTCGCGAAGTAGTCGAGCGCGATGACGTTTGGGTTGCCGCCATCGGGGGTCAGAGCGGCGAGCGCCGCGGCGTCCCCGAACGTCACCTTGCTCTGGGTGGCCTCCGTGTAGTAATCGAGCACCGCGTTTCCGAACGCGGCGCTCAGATCCCCGTCGAAGTTCCACTGGGTCTCGACCTGAGCTGAAGCCGTGCCGACGGCCATGGCCAAGGCGATTGCGCCGCCTGCGATCCTATTCTTCTTTGTCATCGTCAATGATCTCCCGCTTTGAGCGACGACCCCGCACTTCTGGAAACTAGCGAATCCGCCGCAAAAATGGAAGTGAATTTCGGGGTCTCACGATGGGCCGGGCCCGCGCGAAGTACGACCGACCGGGGTGTCATAGGGATCAGGTAGCCCGAAACCGCAGCCACGGCAGCGGAATCAGATCGTCGAGCTGCGCAAGGGTCGCCGCTCCCTCCTCTACTCGCGGTACACGGCTCTCACGAGCTGTTGACGTGCATGGACGGGCCGAGCGTCTCGATCGCGGCCACCGGGGCCTTGAACACGCGGGGTGCCCGCGTCCGGCTCAAACCAGGAAGACCGAATACGAGCGGCCGCATTTGTACGCTGCGGCCAAACCAGAGAACGGCGATTCGGTCGGACGGGTCGCACCGACCATCAAGACGCACCTGACGAACGCGCAGCTCCGAATGTTCGCCGAGCATGTGGGCCAGTCGCTACAGATGGCGCCGGCGTTGGAGAACGCCGGCTTTCATGTCGCCAAGCGCCTGAAGGACGCGGACGACATCACGGTCTTGTTTCCACCGCGCCGTACTGGCCGGAGTCGAATCCGGTCGAACGGTTGTGGTGCTGGCTGGAGGAACCACCAACTCAGCGACCGTGTCTACGAGCTGCGACAACCTCTTTCAGGCCGGCACTGCGGCATGCAGTCCGCCGACAGCGGAACGAATCCAAGCTGTCCGTCGAACCACGCGGACCGAGCGCGGGAATTAATTCTGATGTTCACCCCAGAGCGCGGCGCGTACGCACGCGGTTATTCAGTGCGGCTCCCGTAGCTTGCGCTATCGGTGGGCTTTGCCTTGGTGGCAAGGATGAGGGCCGCCAGGAGCCGACCGATCGAAAACGTTCTGCACGCACGGCGGCTGCTTCTTGTACGCGCGGACCCGCTGCGGCGTTACGGGCACGTCGCGCCGTAGACCGCGAGTAGCTCCGCCAGGTCGGCGAGGTCTACATCGCCGTCGGCGTCGAGGTCGCCGTCCTCGTACTGCGCTCCGCTGGTCATGCCGTAGTGGGCCAGCAGTTGCGACAGGTCTGACAGATCGACGTCGTCGTCGCCGTCGAGGTCGCCGAAGCACGGCGGTGCCATATCCACGGCCCAGATTTCCACGTCGTCAATATTCCAGCCGGGGTACGTGTTGGAACTATCCGTTGGCCCCATGGTCCACCGGAGGTAGACCGTCGGCTGGTCGTCGGCCACGGCCGAGATGTCGAAGATCATCTGGCTCCACGAGGAGTCGGAGGTGGGGCTGGCGGGGTTCGACCAGAGCTCCGTCCAGTTCGTGCCGTCGTTTGAGACCGCGACGCTTGCGTGGTCGAACTCGGACGACTCGACGCCCAGCCACCGCCAGAAGCGCAGCTCGACTTCAATCAGGTCGCTGCAATCAATCGCCGCAGTCGTCAGGTGGTACGCCGGCATGTTGTTGGCGTAGTCGCCGTACAAGTTGTAACCATAGACGTTGTCATCGGTATAGCCGGCGCTGGGGTCACGGTTGTGGCTGCCGCCACCGGTCGGCTGTCCAAACGCCCACTGGCCTTCGGCCAACCAGCCGGGGTCGCTGTCCATCGAGAACTCGTACTGCAACGCCGTCGCGTCAACGTCGATCGACACGCGCCGCTCGGTGTCGCCGTCGTGGTCAGTCAGGTTCGTGAAGTAGACCGTATCGACGTGCAGCCCGTGACCGAGCTCGTTGGCCGCCTCATTGATTGAGACCGTCACTTCCACCATCGCGTAGCCCGGGATCACGCCGGAGGCGTTGGTAATCGTCAGCCAGGGCACCGTGTGGGTGACACTATAGTCGATCGGCGTATCAGTGGTGTTCCGCAGCGTATAGACGATGCTGTCCGGCGCGAACGGCCCGCCCGCCGGGCCGGCGGCCTCCAAGTCATCATCCGGCGTGACGAGGAGCGTGGTCGCAAACGTAGGCACGTGCATCACGACGCAATGGATCGCCCCGGCCGCGTGAATGATGCCGCCGCAGTACAACGGGCCAACGCTGTGGTCGGGGAAAGCCTGCTGGAAGACCGCCAGCGCCTGGGCGTCCTGCGCAGCATACGGTCCGCCGAACTCCGACACGAACACCAGGTTGTTCAGGACCACAGCGTTGGTGTAGGTATAGTGGGTTCCGCCCGAGTTCCAGCCTGGAGTGCGATAAACGGTATAGCCTCTCGAAATCAGGTCGGCTGCGGCGTTCTCCGAAATCGTGTAGGGCTGGCCGGCCGAACTCGCATACTCCCCGATGATGATCTCATCGTCCGCCACCGGCAGCATCCACATGTCGATGTGCCCGGTCCAGTCGAAATAGCTGGGGAAGCGGGGGTAAATCGTCAAATCGACGTTCTGGTAGGCCCGAAAGAGATCCTTGACGTCCTGCTCGGAGAGGCCGGGGTTCTCATCGAGAATCAGGCTGGACATGAACGCATCGCCGTTGGCGAACAGATGAAAGTTCCCCCCGCCGTGCGTTAGAGGTATGTCGTACTCCGGCTCGCCCCACAAGTAGCTGAGATAGTCGTTAAAGGCGTTGTCGTTGGGGCGCGGGCGGTTGTAGGTGTGGTCGATGATCGCGCGCACGCTGTCCTCGAAGATGTAACGCGGGCCGTAGTCGCGTATCCAGACCGTGTCGGTGGTGCGGATGATGAACTCGACCTGCTCCATGTCCGCGCCGGCACTCAAGAGCGTGCCATAAGCGCTGTTCTGCTCCGATGAGCTGTCCACAACGACGTAGACAGTCGCCTGCGGATCGCCCGTCGTGACCCCAACCGTCAGATCTGTCAGCAGGGAGGTGTAGCTCTCCCACGCGATCAGTAGGCCCTCCATCGGCTCGTATTCGGCGACGCAGTGGATCGTGCCGGTCGGCGGATCGGAGCGGCTGTACTCGGGTCGCAGCGGGTGCTGTTCGAGGTAAGCGCGCTCGACCTTCGTCAAGCCGGCGGGAATGTCAGCACCTTCCGGGTAAATCAACCCGTCTTTTGTCCAGATTGGCTCATCCCAGGCCGATGCGGGCGCAGCAGGCAAAATGCCCAGAGCACAAACGGCCAGAGTCACCGAAAGCAGGGACCTCAACATTTTCTCCTCCAGGGGAACGGGTAGCGTGAGAAGCAGCGTCGTCGCATCTTCAAGATAGCGACTCGACGGTGCCGTCTCAAGGCAATTCCATCGCGCTCGACGGCAGACAGCGCCCTAGTGCTCCGTCAACCCTGATACGATGGACCATCGTTGATTGGGTGGCCCGCCTCTTTAGAGGTGGGGGACGCGAATGCTCGGCCGATTCGTGTCCCCCACGGCTGAAGCCATGGGCCACCCATCCATCAATTGACGGCAGACAGCGCAACAGCGGCCGCGACCCGCATCGCAAGCCGAACCGGGTGGCCGAGGAACCCTGGAACTATAAAGCAAGTGTCCTCTGCGATATGTTGTGGGCGTCGGCGTCGAAGAACGCAGGCTTGATGACTGCTCGGGAGGTCTACACGTGGGAAACCCACCGGGTGGTCACTGGCTCGAACGTCTCGCAGCTACTCTCACGGGTCCTGTTTCAAGAAGCGGCCAACCGTTCGAACATGCGAGCCGGGACACCTGGCACCTGCGCGCGCTGAGCCGTCGACTGCTCGTTGAGCCAGCCGAGGTGACAGTGATCGCGGAAATGCGACACCACGAGCACGAACAGACAACGCCCCCAGCGGTTCGTGCGCGTGCAGGTCGTCCACGACATTCGCGGCGCGGTGGGCCTCGGCAGGCCGCGCCGCGCTTCGCCCACCGACGCGCACCGAGCTCCGGCGCATCGAGGCCGCTGTGGCTCAGACGAAGGACGCGGATCATCGTAAGACCCGCGCACTCGAAGCGCGGTTGGATCAGATTCAGTTCGGGGCCAGCCTTCGAACCCGCGATTTTATCGGCCGTCCGGTGCAACGGCCCGATCTGCTCGTCGGACGCGGGGCGCTTCGCCCGCGACCCTCCCGGCGGAAGTACTGTGGCACGGGCGTCTCGCCCGTGAACTCACCGTGTCTCGCCGGTCGTGCGATAGCCTGTGCCCCGTCAGCATTGAGTCAGGCTGCGTAGCGGCCGGGCCCCGCACCGGCCGAATCGTTGCATCAGGCGGCATCATGGTGCTATGGTAAAGGCATGTAGCGGCCGGGCCCCGCATCGGCCGATCTGGGCGAGTTCAATCGGGGGCGCGCTGTGGAGAATATCGCTCGGTCTGGCTGCCACTTAATCGGCACCCTTGCAACGGCCCGCGGCGATGACCGGTCGAGGAGCTTTGGGAATTGCGGCTGGTTGAGAAGGGGAAGACCACCCCAGGCAGCGGCCGGGCCCCGCACCGGCCGATCTAACATCGTTCTTCAAGCGCGAATCAGCGGACAGGAGAATCGTGATGCAGGTCCCAAGGGCGAGCTTTCGAGCGTGGGGTCCGGGAGTGTCTGTGGGGGCGCTGTTGGTGATCGTGGCCTCGAGCGCCGGTGCCGGCACCTGGTTCACTATCGCGCCCGACGGCATGGTGCGCGTGAACGCCGAGGCGGTCCCCCAGCCCCCCCAGGTCGTCGTTGATTGGTATGACGATACCGGCCTGGAGGTGACCGTCGACGTCGCGGGCCTGGAGTTCACCCTTGAGGAGACCGGAGCAGGCGAGTTCGTGCTGGTGAGCTGGCCCGAGGCGCCGCTGGCCGGCGAGCTCGGCACGCCCGCGCTGCCGGTTGTTCGCCGGCTCCTCGTCGTCCCGCAGGGCGCAACGGTTGCTTTGGAGGTCAGGGAAGGCCAAGCTGCGGTCATCGACCTGGCAGCGGCCGGCTTTGTCGCGCCGGTCATACCGATGCAGGGGCCGATCCCGATGAGCCCTGGCGCCCTCGAGCGCGCCCCGTTCCATTACGACGAGGCGGCCTACGCGGCTGACGAGCTGTTGCCGGCAGAGCGCGCTGCGATGACGGCGCTTGGGATCGTACGTGGCTGGCAGCTTTACCTGCTGGAAGTGCGTCCGGTGGCCTACAACCCGGCGCGTGGCACGCTGATGGTGCGGCCGCACATCGACGTCAGCCTCAGTTTCGAGGGCGGCGAGGCCAGCGGTCGGAGGCTGCTGGCGTCGCTCAAGGGCGTCTTGCTCAATCCTCCCCAGCCCTCGGGGCCGATCGGCCGTGGGTCGGGCAACTATCTCATCGTTACGGCCAGCTCCTACGCCGACAGCGCCCCGCTGACCGAGTTCGCCGACACCAAGACAGCCCAGGGCTTTGACGTGATGGTCTACTCGGTGCCTTCGGGCACGCACCGATCGGCGATCAAGAACTACATCGAAGACCTGTGGGGTACCGAAGACGCACCGGACTACATCCTGCTAGTGGGTGACACCGACGGTTCAAGTTCTACATCGACCACGATTCCGCACTGGTCCGGCGGCGGTGCGTCGAGCTCGCCCACCGATCTGCCTTACGCATGCATGGACGGGACTGGCGACTGGTATCCGGATATCGCCGTTGGGCGTTTCTCGGTGCGCTCGGTGAGCACGTTGCAGGACGTGGCGGACAAGAGCCTGTTCGTCGAGGCTGGCGATTATCCCGACCCGAACTATGTCAAGCGAGCCGCGTTCCTGGCGACCAACGACATGTCCGCTGGCGGGGAAGAAACGCACGACTGGGTCATTGAGAACTACATGGACCCGGCCGAATTCGAGAGCATCAGGATTTACGCCCGGCTCGGCGGGGACACCCAGGATATTGCCGACGCCGTGAACAACGGCTGCCTCTTCACCGTCTACTTCGGTCACAGCGGCTCGAGCGGCTGGTGGAATCCCGGGTTCGGCCAGAGCGACGTGCAGAACCTGAGCAACGCCGGGCGCTACGGCAACATTCTCAGCTTCAGTTGCAACGTCGGCAATTACAGCCTGAGCGAGTGCTTCGGCGAAACCTGGCAGCGCGTCTCGCTCAGGGGCGCGGTGTCGGTCATCTTCCCCTCGACCTACATCTATTGGACCAGCCCACCCTGGCACGAGGCTTCCTGTCTCGAGGAGCACTTTTACGAGTCCTTTATCGTCGAGGACATCTGGGAAGTGGGCCTGGCCTGGCAGGGGGCGTTGTGGGACCTGTTGGCACAGTACGGCCCCTCCAACCCCGTCACCCGCGACTACTTCGAAATGTACAACGTGCTCGGCGATCCGTCGCTGCTTCTGCCAAAGGGAGTCGGTTTCGCGCTCACCCCGGATCCGGTCTCGCAGAATCTCTGCTCCCCGCCCGCCGATGAGGCGGTCTACACCATTGAGGTCCAGCAGTACCTTGGCTTCGACGAGCCGGTCACGCTCAGTGCCAGCGGCGAGCCGCCGGGGTCGAATGTCAACTTCAGCCTCAACTCCCTCCCGCCGCCCTTCACGTCGGTCATGACCGTCAGCGACATCACAGGCGGTTCGCCCGGCGACTACACCATCGAGATTACCGGCACCGCGCCGTCGATGGAGCGCACCGCCTTCGTCGGACTCAACCTCTCCACCGAGCTCCCCGGCCTGGTGACGTTGCTCAGCCCCCCCGACGGCGCCGTCGACGTCCCGCGCAAGCCAACGCTGATCTGGGAGCCGGCCTCCCAGGCGGCCCTCTACGAGCTCCAGATCGCCACCGATCCCGACTTCGTCAACCTCGTCTACCGGACCACCGTCACCGACGCCAGCCACACGGTGGCCAACAACCTGGAGACGGCGAGGCTGCACTACTGGCACGTCCGAGCCATCAACGGGTGCGGCCAGAGCGATTACTCCCCGGCGTTTACCTTCACGACGCTCGAGCAGGCCGATTACTTCACCGAGCAGTTCACCGGCAACTTCGACCTCGACAACTTCACCGTCGAGTTCATCCCGGACGGCTCGGGTGACCACTACCGCATGTGCGGCTATGAGGCCACCGAGCTCCCGACCGACCCGACCGGCGGCACGTCGCTCTCCATCTCGGAAGACGGTAACCAGCAGGTGGTCCTGGACGACGGCCAAGCCGTGTCGCTCTACAACCTGAGCTACACGAGCTTTTACGTCTGCGACAACGGTTATATCACCTTCAACGGCCCCGACTCGACCTACAACGAGTCGTTGTCGGTCCACTTCAACCAGCCGCGGATTTCGGCCTTGTTCGACGACCTGACTGTCGCGGGCGGGACGGTGAGTTGGAAGCAGCTTGCCGACCGGGCCGTCGTGACCTACCAGGACGTGCCCGAGTACGGCACGTCTAACAGCAACACCTTCCAAATCGAGATGTTCTTCGACGGCCAGATCCACATTACCTGGCTCGACGTGGCTTCAAACGACTCCATCGTCGGCCTCTCTGAAGGCGACGGCATTCCCGATGACTTCATCGAGTCTGACCTGTCGGCGGCCGGCCCGTGCGGGCCTAATCCCCCCGACGCTCAGAGCGCCGGCGTCTCTACGCCGGCCAACACGCCGGTGACCATCACGCTGGTCGCGATCGACGACGGCCTGCCCGATCCGCCGGGAGCACTGACCTACGTCATCCTCTCCCTGCCCAGCCACGGTACCCTCAGCGACCCCGGCGGCGACGTCATCGAAAGCGTGCCGTACGCGCTGGTAAACGGCGGCAACAACGTCGTCTACACGCCGGACGGGTGGTACCTCGGCGGCGACAGCTTCACGTTCAAGGCAAACGACGGCGGAACGCCGCCCGAGGGTGGCGACTCGAATGCAGCCACGATTTCGATCGAGGTCACGCCGCCCGATTCGGAGGTGATCTATAGCTTACCGCTGGACAGTGATCCCGGCTGGTTCACCGAGGGCCAGTGGGCGTTCGGGCAGCCGACCGGCGGCGGCACGCACAACCGTGACCCCAGCGCCGGCCACACCGGCGAGAACGTCTATGGTTACAACCTCGCCGGCGACTACACGAACAACATGCCGGCGTACCACCTGACCACGCCGGCGCTCGATTGCAGCGGACTGTTGCTAGTCGAACTGCGCTTCTGGCGGTGGCTGGGCGTGGAGCGGGATCCGTTCGACCGCGCGGTGGTGGAGGTCTCAAATGATGGCAGCAACTGGGTGGAACTCTGGTCGAATCCCACCAGCAGCATCTCCGACTCCTCGTGGAGCCAGATGGTGCTGGATGTCTCGGCGGTGGCCGACGGCGAGCCGACGGTTTATGTCCGCTGGGCAATGGGGCCGACGGACTACTCGAACACGTATCCCGGCTGGAACATCGACGACGTCCAAATCTGGGCCGTGGATACGCGGTGTCCCGGCGACCTGGACGGCGACGCGGACGTCGATCTGAGCGACATGTCGCAACTGCTGGCCCACTACGGGATGACCAGCGGCGCGGAGTACGCGGACGGCGATCTCGACGGCGACGGCGACGTGGACCTGTCCGACTTGTCCGCGCTGCTGGCCGTCTATGGGACGAGCTGTCCGTAGCGCGGCATTGCCAAATCGAGCGAAAACCACGGGAGCCGCGGGATATCAATCTCGCGGCTCCTGCGTTTGCATCGAGCGGCGAGGTGTGGGCTGCGCGCCCTCTTTCGAGCCACGCCGAAACCTGCCCGCAACCGGTACGACGTTCCCGTTCGACGAACCGCGGCAGCCCGCTGGGGCCGCAGCGGGTTAACAGTTCGTCCGCACGCATTGACCGCCGCGCCAAGTGGTCGTACGTTACCGCCGGAGAAGCGACAGCATCATGATCGCCGCCAGGCGAAGGGAGGTTCACGGTGATGGATCGACGAACGTTCTTGGCGACCGGTCTGGCCGGGGCAGCGGCCTCACTTGAAGCCGTATCGACCGGGCGCGCCCAGCGCGGCAGTGTCAGCCAATCGTCCGGTCGGCGGGCCTTCAAGCTCAAGTACGCCCCGCACTTCGGCATGTTCAAGCATCATGCGGGCGATGATCTGATCGATCAGCTCAAGTTCATGGCCGACCAGGGCTTCACTGCGCTGGAGGACAACGGCATGATGGGGCGCCCCACGGAGGTCCAGGAAAAGGTCAGCCGAGAAATGGGCCGCCTGGGGATGACCATGGGCGTGTTCGTCGCCTACGCGGAGTGGCGTGAGCCGAAGATGGTGCACAATAAGAAAGACATCCGCGACATGTTGGTCAAGCAGATGCGTCACGCGGTGGAGGTGGCCAAGCGGGTCAACGCCAAATGGTGCACGGTCGTGCCCGGTCCCTACGACGCGCGGCTCGCCTGGGACTATCAGACTGCCAACCTGATCGATAATCTCAAAGCCTGTGCCGAGGTCTGCGAACCGGCGGGGCTGGTGATGGTGCTGGAGCCACTGAACTTCCGTGACCATCCCGGCCTGTTCCTGACCAAGATTCCGCAGGCGTACCAGATCTGCCGCGCGGTGGGCAGCCCGTCCTGCAAAATTCTCAACGACCTGTATCACCAGCAGATCACCGAAGGCAATCTTATCCCGAACATCGACCGGGCCTGGAGCGAGATCGCGTACTTCCAGGTCGGCGACAACCCCGGGCGAAAGGAGCCAACCACCGGGGAGATCAGCTACCGCAATATCTTTCGCCACATCCACGCCAAAGGCTACGAGGGGATCATTGGCATGGAGCATGGCAATTCGAAGAGCGGCAAGGAGGGGGAGCAGGCGGTGATTGAAGCCTACGCGGGGTGTGACGACTTCTAGTTGCGACTTTCAGGACTTATGTGGCGCCGGCTTGCGGCCGGCGATTCAACGGGCCAAAGCTCGTGCCACCAGCGCGGAGGAACTGAACATGGCAGACACCAGCACAAAAGACACGACTCATAAGTGGAGCGACTGGCTTTCGCGAAGGGAATTCCTCAAAACCTCGGCCGTGGTGTCCGCTACAGCTTTCGTCAGCGGCTGCGCGGGCCTGGAGCGGCGCCAGGCACCCGGCATCCTGCACCCCGAGCACAAGCCGGAGAAGCTACGCGTTGGCGTGATCGGCTGCGGCGGACGCGGCACCGGCGCGGCGATGGATTGCGTGAACTCGTCGCCCAACGTCGAAATCGTAGCGCTGGGCGATCTGTTCCAGGACCGGCTGGACGAAAGTCGTAAGGCGCTCGCCAAACTGGGCGAAGCCCTACAGGTCACCGATGACCGCTGCTTTGTCGGCTTTGACGCCTATGAAGGCGTCCTGGCCTGTGACATTGACATGGCCATCATGGCGCCGCCCCCGCACTTCCGCCCGCTGCATTTCCGCGCCGCGATCGAAGCCGGTAAGCACGTCTTCATGGAGAAGCCGGTGGCGGTCGATCCGGTCGGGGTGCGCTCGATCATCGCCTCGTCGGAGCTGGCGGCGCAAAAGGGCCTGGCGATCGTCGCCGGCACGCAGCGCCGTCACCAGCCGGCCTACCTCAAGACGATGAAGCGCATCCACGACGGTGCGATCGGCGAGATCGTCGCCGCCCAGTGCTACTGGAACCAGGGCGCCCTCTGGGTGAAGGAAAAGAAGCCCGGATGGTCCGACATGGAATGGCAGTGCCGCAACTGGCTGTATTTCTGCTGGCTCTCCGGCGATCACATCGTTGAACAACACGTGCACAATATCGACGTCGTGAACTGGGCGATGCAGTCGCCGCCGGTCAAGGCGGTCGGCATGGGCGGCCGGCAGGTGCGTACCGACCCGGAATACGGCAACATCTTCGACCATTTCAGCGTCGAATACGAGTATCCCAACGGAGCGCGCGTCCTGAGCATGTGCCGCCAAATTCCCGGGACGTCGCACCGCGTCTCCGAACGCCTCGTCGGCACCAAGGGCGTCGCCAACCCCAACGGCGAGATCAAAGGTAAACGTCGGTACAAGTACGAACCGAAGGGCGAACCGGTGAATCCCTACGTCCGGGAGCATGCCGATCTCATTGCCAGCATCCGCGGTGGCAAGCCGCTCAACGAAGGCAAGCGCATCGCTGAAAGCACCCTGACCGCGATCATGGGTCGCATGTCGGCGTATACCGGCCGCGAAATCTCCTGGGGCTGGGTGATGAATTCATCCGAGCTCGACCTGACAGCCCCGGCGTACGAGTTCGGCGACCTGCCGGTCGCTCCCGTCCCGATACCCGGCGAGACAAAGCTGATATAGCTCGTTGGGAGCGTCGGTCGGTGCCAACGACCAAGATGTACTTCGCCGACGGCGTTTCGGCCGCCTTCGTACCCGCTACGACAAGCCTGCCAACGATGTTCGCGTCGCGGGCGACCATCATGTCACCGAACAGCACGAGATGACCGCGCGTGTGCTTGGAGGCGGAGCTTCACAGGCTGTCATCTGCCTGTTAGAAGCCATCGCCCATCCAGGGCGGTGGGCCGCCGAAAGCGGCGGAGGCCAGGGCCATGTCAGCTTCGCTGGCTTCCAGCATCCCGGCTGACGCCAACTGTGCGGCGCTGAAGTGTCCGGTAAAGAGGGGAGCCAGGCCGCGGACATCCAGTTTGAGCCGGCCGCGACCGCCCTTGCGGAGGCGCCCCGCCCGATCGCTGACCCGAAGCAGGAACCGGCCGTTGTTCTGCGGGAGCAAGTCGTCGCTGATCTCCAGGTGCAGTTCGGCGCGGAGGCCGGCCGGGTAGCCGCGCTCGCGCAAGGCCATCGGCACGTCGACCACACGGAGCATCCAGACCAGTCGCAGGCGCACCTTCAGCTCTTCAAAACGGGCCAGCGCCACCAGTGGGTCGCGCTGCGCGCCCTCGTAGACCACGTGCCGGGCCATAGTCCCGTGGTCGGCGAAAAACGTAAGCAAGCGGCGACCGGCCGCAGGTGTGACGAATGCGTGGTCGCGAACCTTGATCTCGTATGGAGCGCCGGGCTTGGAGTGCTGGGTATAAATGACGTAGCCCTCAATGCCCCGACGCTGGCCGGGCGCTTCGATGACGTACGCGTGGACCGGCTCGGTGGCGAGGTCGAAGATGCAGGCCCACTGGCGCGGCGTGCGGTCGACGTTGCCGTTGTTGCGGCGCCCATATGCGCGATGCAACGCATAGATTGCTTCGCGGTCGGGGTCCGTCAGCGGGCGCATGCTACACGCGCGGTCCTGGACGCCGAGCCTGTAAACGTCAAGTTCCAAAGTGTAGCGTTCGCCGGCGGGTTCGTAACCGGCATTGCGATAGATCGGGTAGGTGGAGGGGTACAGCGACGATAGCGGTACGCCCTGGACGTGCAGCTGTTCCACGACCGTTCGCATCATCTGCGTGGCCACGCCAGTGCCACGCGCCTCGGGCAACACGGCGACGCAACTCATGCCCGCGGAAGCAACGCTGCGTCCGCCGAACCACTGCCGGAAGAGGTAAATGCCGAGGCCTCCGACGATATGTTTTCCGCGTTTGGCGATGCGCAGATTCTCGCGGCCGATGTGTTCGATACAGCGGTCGGCGAACTCCGGCGGCCGGCCGAAGGAGGCGAACGACAAGCGGAACAGGTCCGCCAGCGCACGGCATTCAGCTTCATCCGCGGGCGGTCGCACTTCAAGTGTCAGACGTCTGGCCATCGGACGCTCCTACAAGCGAAAAACTAGGACATTATGAACCGTGCAGCGCGGCAAGGGTAGCTGAGCGCCCTACTCGATAAATCTGCGTAGGGACCGCACGCGTGCCCTATGCTAGCCACACGCCGGACCGATTCGCGCAGTTGAACAGCGAAGGCCATCTCAGCGTTCCCGGCGCCGTTGCAATTGTTCGCAGCGGACCATCGAGATCCGGTCCCTGGATCTCTAGCCTGACCACCTTACGACCCGATACCACCAACCCGGTATCCGACCCGGACTCACCTTCCTTCCGCGCTCGCGGCGAAAGACCGTGAGCCGGCCTTCGCGCGCTGCTGCTCCAGCACTCGCTCCGACTTTCGAGGCACTCCGGCCCGCGTTGTACTCGAGAGCCTGCTGGCGAGCCTCGGCCGGCAGGGGATAATGTGCCGGGGAGGCTTATGAAACTTGCCGTCACTGGGAGTAACAGGATGCAATACCTCGCTTTGCTCACCCTGCTCGTCGCGATTCCTGCGCTCGCGCAACAAGTCTTTCCGGTCAAAGTTATTACGGCGGACACGACATTGGAGAAAGACGGCGTGCTCCGTACGCCGCTCGTAATCAAGGCCGACAGTATCGTCATCGACGGCAACGGCGCGACGATCCAGGGGCCGGGCAACCCGGGTGACCTGAAGAGCTTTACGGGAACCGGAATTCTCGCGGAGGGTCATTCGAACGTCACGATCCGCGACCTGAAGGTCCGCGGCTTCGAGCGCGGGCTGGCCGCCAGCGAGGGCGAAGGCTGGCTGATCGAAAGCTGCGATTTTTCGGGCAACTATCACGACCCGGATTATGGCTGGGGCGACTACCAGCGTGTCGGCGGCATCATCCTGACGGGCATTTCCAGGAGTGCCATCCGCAAGAACAAAGCGAACAACGTCTGGAACGGGCTCGATCTGCGAGATTCGCACGACAACACGATCGAGAACAACGACTTCTCGCACTGCTCGAACGTCTGTCTCAAGCTATGGACCGCGTGCCGAAACGTCGTGCGGGATAACAACCTCTCCTACGGTCTCCGCATCAGTCCCGGCGAGGTCCACGCCCGCGACTCGACCGGTGTGCTCATTGAGAGCGGCTCAAACGACAACCGGTTCGAGCGCAACGACGTTACGCACGGCGGCGACGGCATCTTCATCCGCGTGCTGAACGGTTGGGTTTCGGCCGGCAACGTGTTCATCGAGAATGATTGCTCATACGCCAACAACAACGGGTTCGAAGCCTGGAGCCCGGACAACACCTACATCCGCAACAAGGCCAATCATTGCAGCTACGGATTCTGGCTGGGCGGCTCGGACCACACGGTCCTGATCGGCAACGAAGCCGGCTATAACGGGCAGCCCGACGGATTTCACAACGCCCCGGAATCGGATTTTGTCCACGGCGGCATCGTCATCGTCCATGGTTCCGGCAGCCACTCCATCATTGACGGAAATTACTGCCACCACAACAACGGTGCCGGCATCGTCTTCCGCGGCGATCTCGGAACGCGGGGCGCCAAGTGGAAGATGTACCACCTGATCGTTCAAAACAACCGGCTGGAGCACAATCGCTGGGGCATCTTCGGTCGGTTTACCGACTGGCTTGATCTCGCCGGCAATGTGTACAAGGACAATGACGAGGACGAGTTCTTCGAAGAGGTCACGAACCTGACGCGGCGCAAAGTGGACCCGTTGAAGAAGCCCGCGCCGCAGGCGGTGCTGGAAGGTCCATCGCGGGCGCTGGTCGGCGAGACCGTCTCCTTCGACGCATCGCAGAGCCAAGACGCTGCGGGTCGCCGGCTTGAGTTCCGATGGGACATCGGCGGCACGGTCTGCACCGGCCCCACGGCCGAGCACGTTTTCAGAGAGCCCGGCTTCTATCGGGTTGGCCTGACCGTCGCGAACGGCTACCTGGCTGATCTGGCGTTTCGAGATTTCTATGTCGCCAAGCCGGTCAATGAGCTGGCCACCGAGGGCCAGGCGGCGAAATGGGGCTGGACGATGGGGGGCAACGAGGACGGCCGAGGCGCCGTCTACTTCGCGAACGACGACGTTGCGATCGTGGGTCGCAGCTCGGTCCGCATTCGGCCCGATCCCTACCGCGGCGCGGATGTCTCGGGCGTCTTCCCCATGTCGAGGGCCGCCGGCTGGAACTTGACCGACAAAAAACGCCTGACGTTCTGGCTGAAGTTCCAAAACAGCAACCTCGGCTTTCAGGGCCCGAACCCGATCGTCCGGCTGCACGCCGGCAGGGCCACCTGCACCTACATCCCTGCCGCTCGGGGCCGGCCGCGAAACTTGCTCGGCGACCTGCCCTACAGCGAAGCCCGCCATGGCTGGCTCTATGTGAGTATCCCGCTCGCGGGCGGTGAGGCCTGGCTGCGGTCCGAGACGTTTGCCGGGGCGCGACCGCCGCACATCGACAACGAGCTGAGGTTCGTGACGCTCAGCACGCCGATCGCGACACAGAACGCCTCGGCCCTTGTCTCAGACGGGAAGCACCTCTACTGCGCGGCGCTGGACGGCGATCGGCTCTTTCGCTCCGAGAACGGCAGACTTTGGGCCAAACTGAAGAGTCCGGCAGCCGATCTAGGCGGCCAGAGCGGCAACTGGATCAACGGCATGCTGGCGTTCTACCCGGGAGCGGGCGAGAAAGGCCGCCTGTATTTGCGTCAGCGCGACGCGCAGCGCGACCAGCACGGGCATCAGCCGTTCAAACTCGTCGCTTATGACCTCGCGACGGACACCTGGTCATGGACCCCGACCGTTGTCGCAATGGGCCACGGCACCACGACCGTGGGCGGCTATCTGTTTGGCCTCGCGCACGCACTGGGCGGCAACTTCGGTGGGCCCGCATGCCGCGTTAACCTTGCAGACCCGGCCGCCGTGGAAGAGCGTACCGTGCTCGGTCCTCTCCGCGGTAAGGAAGCCGGCTGGTTCAGCCGGGCAGCCCAACTCGCGGCACTTCAGGGCAAGATTTACGGCATCAAGAACGACTGGACCACGCCACAACCGCACGACGCGGACGAGGTCGGCGATCGGCTGTACGCGTTTGATCCGGCTGATTATGCCGCCTCGAAGTTTTCCGGCGGCAACCTGTGGAACGACAAGAACTGGAAGGCGTCCCGTACCCCCGCCGCTGACCTGGGCGGGCTACGGTTCGAAGTGGGGCATGGCGCGTCTCTGGTCGCGCTGCCGCCCAATTGGTGTTCGGCCGTCGGCAAACAAGGCGGCTTATTCATCGTGGCGGGGTGCTCGCCCTCCGATCACGAAGGCTACGGTCCGCCGTCGAGCAGGTACGCCGTCTACGACGTGGCGAGTGGCCAAGTGACGGCAGGCGACCTGCCGGACACGACCGGGGCCGGCAGCTCGGCCGCGCTGCACAACGGCAAGCTCTACATCAAGCGTGGCGGCATGAACTACCGTCCGTCCAACGGTGAGCTGTGGGTCGTAACGCCTTTGCGGGCCGGCGAGGCGCGCGTCACCGAAGCCCGATTGAAGCAGCAGCAGATGAACCTGACGCGGGTCGATTACCTGAGCATCCAGTTTGACTCGTGGGGGTACGAGCCGTTCAGCATTTGGATCGACGGCCTGGCCTTCGAATAGTGGG
>JBHHZX010000036.1:0-16903 GCA_046758265.1 Phycisphaerae bacterium | reverse complement strand
CAGCGGCCGCTTCCGCACCGAGGACGATGCCGAAGCGACGGCGTACAAGATCAACCTGGAGGCGGCGGATGAAATCCCCCGGCAGTTGCGGCTGCGCGACCTAGGCGGTGTGGTCATCTGTGACTTCATCGACATGCGGCAGGAGAAGCACAAGCGCGAGATCGAGCGCCGCCTGAACCGCAACCTGAAGGAACACAAGGAGCGCGCGAAAATCTTGCGTATGAGCGACTTCGGCATCATCGAGCTGACACGGCAGCGTCAGCGTGCCAGCCTGACCCGCAGCGTTTACCAGGACTGCCGCCACTGCCGTGGCACCGGTCTGATCAAGACCGCCGAGTCGGTCACCCTCGACGTCATGCGGCTCATTCAACTCGCCGTCGCACGTGAGAACATCCGCTCGATCGAAGTATCGGTTTCGGCGGAAGTCTCGCATCTGCTGCAAAACCGCAAGCGGGCGCAGCTTCACCAGCTCGAAGCGAAGAACCGCCGGTCGATTTCGATCCGTACGGATCCGGGCTTCGGGCTCGACCAGATCGAGATTCAGTGTTGCGACCCCCGCGGCCGGGCTGTGCCGCACCCCTGAGGAGCGCGCTGTGGACCCCAGGCACCTCGGAGAGTCGCTGCCGTCCCTGGTCGACCGGCTGGTCGAGAGTTATTTCTCCGACCAGCGCACGCACCACGTTGACAAGACCTTTCTCCCCTCCAAGGCCGGCATCGTCCGCATCTGCGATCTGCTGCTCGAACTCAACTATCCAGGCTACTTCGGGCGCCAGGGCCTGACGCGCCACAACATCAGCTACCACGTCGGCGAACTGGTGCCCCGACTCTGGGAGCAGCTTTGCACCGAAATCGCCCAGTGTCTCTGCCACGACGCCGAGGAGTGTGGCGACCTCCCCGCCGACCAGACTCGCTCTCCCGAGCGCGCCATCCAACTGGCCGACGAGTTCCTGAAGCGCATGCCCGCGGTCCGCGCCCAGCTCGCCGAAGACGTCCAAGCCCACTACGACGGCGACCCTGCCGCCGAAAGCACGTCCGAAATCATCCTGGCCTACCCCGGCATGCTGGCGATCACGATCTACCGCTACGCTCACGAGCTCTACTCACTCGACGTGCCCAAAATACCCCGCATCATGACGGAGCACGCCCACCAGCTCACCGGCGTCGACATCCATCCCGGCGCCCGCATCGGCCGCAGCTTCTGCATCGACCACGCCACCGGCGTTGTCATCGGCGAGACCACCGAGATTGGTGACAACGTCAAAATCTATCAGGGTGTTACCCTCGGTGCCCTTTCCTTCCCGAAGGACGAGCGCGGTCGCCTGATCCGCGGCCACAAACGACATCCCACCGTTGGAAACAACGTCACCATCTATGCCAACGCCACCATCCTCGGCGGCGACACCGTCATTGGCGACGGCGCGGTCATCGGCGGCAGCGTTTTTCTCACCAAGAGCGTCGCCCCGGGCCACCAGGTCACCCTCGGCGCGCCGGTCCTCAAAGTCCGGCCCCCTCGGCCCGCACGCCACCCCGAAAAACCAACACCTGAAGACTTCGTGCCGGATTACGTGATCTGACCAGAGCAACCCAGCCCGCGATCGTAGCGCCCGACGTCTCATCGGTCGTCTGATCCGAGCCCTGGGCGCAACCAGCGCCCCAGCACTCAGAGCAGCCAACACGACCCGGTGTGGCACCGGCGTCCCGCCGGTGAAAACACTGGCGAGACGCCTGTGCCACCAGTTTTTCCAGGCGCCGCCAGAACTCAGCCGCGCCTTCACTGCCGCCCTTCATGCAGCGTAACTCGTCACCAGTCCCGCCGCATAGCGCTCCGCCAACGAGAGGCGGTTAACGCTGGTATGTCCCGACGAGCTCGCCCTCGGCGAGGATGTGTCCGCGCATCTTCGCGAGCAGCTCGTCTTTCTCCAGCCCGGGCCGCGCGTCGAGGGCGGCGTCAAGCGCGTACAGCTTAAAATGGTAGTGGTGGACCCCGTGGCCCTTCGGCGGCGCCGGCCCGCCGTACCCGGTCCGCCCCCACGAGTTCCTGCCCTGCAAGGCACCCTCCGGTACGGCAAGCGTCTGCGTCTCTGCGACGGCCCCCGGCAGACCGGTAAGGGTGGCCGGAAGTTTATAGATGACCCAGTGGACCCACGGCTCGGGCCGCGGCGCATCCGGGTCGTCCATGATCAGGGCCAACTCCCGCGTACCTTCCGGAACATCGGACCAAGTGAGCGGTGGCGAAACATCCTCGGCGTCCCCCGTGTACTTGCGGGGGATCGGCTGGTTGTGACTGAAAGCGGAACTAGTGATCGTGATCTCCATGGTGGTTTCCTCCGGTGGCGGGGCGCTCTGCGAAGTCTTTGCGGCTCTCTCACACCCGCCGAACGCGACCAAACAGGCGAACGAAAGACCGGTGCCCCACGTGAAAAGTTGACGTGCGTTGCTCATAATTCCACCTCCCGATGGTCTCCGCGCGCACTTATAACCGCCGACCGCCCCCACGCAAAGCCGCCCAATCCCGAATTCGTCTCTCAGGATTCTGAATGCCAATGACAAGCCGGGGCAGCTATCCATTCATGGGCGGCCGGCGCAAGGGCTCAGCACAGTGATCGGTGCCGTCGAGGGTTGGTCCCTAAGGACAGAGGTCCAGACAACAGGGAAAACCCGCCTCAGACCACTCCCTGGGGATTCAATCGGCGGATTCTGCGCTCGGAGTACCCTCCGCAACTGATGCAAGCGCCGAATGCCGTAGGACCCTAAAGCTGCTGACTTCGCATGTCCGATGCGCGATGGCGAGACGAAGGTGCAGTACGCCTTACTCGTCGTGGCATAGAACTCGAACCGGAGTCTGTGGCGATGGCGGTCATTAAAATGAAGCGGTTTACGACGGAATTGCGCAATGCGTACGACCCGGTGACGCTGGGGCAGACCCGCGGCGGTGTCGTCCTGGCGGCCGTGCTCGTCGCCTGCTGGCAACTGAGCGCACCGGCACGCGCTCAGGTTCCGCCAAATGGCTACAGCATAAACGATTATTCTCTCCTGGAATGGCACTACAGCCTGGATGATGGGACGGGGACTATCCGGCTGCGCAACTGGGACGACTGGCCGTCGCACGACCTCATCCTGGAGCAGGCGCGCTTCACCACGGCAGGCGTGACGTTCGACAGCATCTTGGACGGCCACGGCAACGAACTGTTCGGTCCGCCGACCTACGTGGGGGACGAGAACGGGCGGCCGTTGTTTGAATACGACCTTCTAGACCCAATTACGTTGGAGGGCTTGAACGACCCGCTGGAAATCGAAGTTACGTATCCCGGTCAGGGCGTGGAGCTGCGCGCCACCGGGTTCGGTTACGAGGGCCGCTTGAGCGCGGTCTTCGGCCCAATCCTCCCTATTCCGCCGGCGTCAATGCCCTTTGTCACGATTCAGACGATACCGGAGCCACCGGTTCTCGCGACCCTGGGGTTGGGAACAGCCGCCCTCGTGACGGCGCAACGCCGCCGAAGGCGTGAAGATTCGCACCTTGGGTCCTGATAGCCCGCGATTTGCACTGGCGGGCAAGTACCCAGTGGTGCCCACTTCGTTTGGATCGACGCGCTCAGAGCGCCGCGATCATCTCGGCGATGACGCGCGGGACGACGTGGTCCCACGCGCCGCGGAGGCGGGCACCGGCGGCGCGGGCGTGGCCGCCACCACCAAAACGCCGGGCGAGCTCGGACACGTCGAGCTGCCGCTTGCTGCGGAAGTTGACGCGGACGGTGCGGTCGGGCTCTTCGATGAAGAGCAGCGCAGCCTCGGTGCAGCCGAGCCGGGTCGCCTCGTTGACCAGGTTCTCCGTCATCCCACTGTCGGCGCCGGCCGCTTCGAAATCCGCCGAGCGCAGGTACATCACTGCCAGTTTTCCGTCGGCCTTGAGCTCCAGCTTGCTGAGCATGTGAGCGATCAGACACAGCTTAGCCGGCGGGTCCTGCTGGTGAAGCAAATTGTAGATGTGGCTCGCGTCGGCCCCGGCTTCGACCAACGCCGTCGCCATGCGCATCGTGCGCGCGTCGGTGTTCGTGAAGCGGAACCAGCCACAGTCGGTCGCGATCCCGGTGAACAGTGCCGTCGCCAGCGGCTCATCGAAAGGCAGCCCGACGGAGCGGATCCACTCGGCCACGATCAAGCTGGTCGCGCTGGCCGTGTCGTCGAACACTCGCAGGTCGCCCGCGCGCATGCCGATCGGATCGCGGGTCGCGTGATGGTCGATGACCAGCGTCCGCGGCGCCCGCAGGAGGAACGCGGCCAGCGGCTCGAGCTGCGTCTGCGCGCAAGTGTCGAGGATCACCAGCGCGTCGCAGTCGTCGGCCAGCACATCGCCGGCTTCCTCCCACACGCACCACGTCGCCGCCGACTCGAGAAAGGCATACTGGCCGGGTAAGGGCTCGAACAACACGGCCGTGGGCTCCAGGCCCCGTCTGCGCAGCGCGAGGCACATGCCGGCGATGGCCCCCAGGCTGTCACCGTCCGGTCGTTGATGCGAAATCACCAGGGGGCGGTAGCATTCTTCCAACCACGCCGTTACGCTCTGCAGATCGTATTCGTTCTTCATGACGGCGGATTGTAACGAACGCGCTACATGAGCGGTACCGCGGCCGGCAGCAAGCCTGCCCGCCGGTAGAGCGACCCCGGCCGCAATCGGCACCGTTACCGCAACCAGAAGACGAGATCGCCGTGGGGCAACTACCCCAACTCAAGAACAGCACAACCTACCGCCCGTGCGAGTGGGACTTGAAGGCCGACCGTCAGGGGCGGCGGTATTGGGTGGACCTGTTCTGCGGGCATATCGACACGCTGATGGCCGCCATCTCCGAAGCGTACCCGGAAACGGCGCCGGGAAAGCTGGCGTCCTTCCGCTCGGAGTACGTTGCGGCGATGCGAGCTTTCGACACGGCGCCCGACCGCTTCGAGCACATCGACATCCTCACCATGGACGAGCTGCGCACCGATTTGCAGAGCCGGTACGGGTTCTACGACCCTTACCGGAAGATCAAAGCCCGTGAGAACCGGCTCGCGCTCGCGGTGCTGCCCGAGCTGCTGGAGGAGTTGGACGCGAGCCCCGCGGAGGGTGTGGTCGAAAAGCTGGCGTTCGGCCTGATGGCGGGCAACATCTTTGACCTGGGCGCCCACGCGACTGTAGAGCGATGCCGTGAAGGGGGCTGCGATTTCCGCCAACTGCGCGCCGGCCAGCCACCGCGGCCCTGGTTCATCGACAGTTTGGACGCGTGGCGGAAGCGCTGGGCAGACGGGCCAGCGTACGAGCACGTGGCGTTTTTCGTGGATAACGGGGGCTCGGATGCCTGTCTGGGGTGCGTGCCGCTGGCGCGCTGGCTTCTCCGGGAGGGCTCCCGGATTACGTTAGTTGCAAATTCTAGAGCTGCCTTAAACGACGTAACCGCTCCCGAACTCGCCGGGCTCCTCGAGGAGATTGCTCAGATGGACACGCTCGTCGCGACCGCCCGGACGAACGCGCGGCTGTCCGTAACCGCTTCCGGCGGCCGTACGCCGCTCATCGACCTGACACACCTCGCCGACGCCTGCGTAGACGCCATCGCCGACGCCGACCTCATCATCCTGCACGGCATGGGGCGCGCGATCGAGAGCAACTTCCAGGCCGCCTTCTCCTGCGACGCCTTACGGGTTGCCGTGCTGAAGGACAGCGCCGTGGCGCGACGGATCGGAGGGCGCGTGTTTGACTGCCTGTTCTGGTTTGAGGCAGCGGGCTGAGCAGCGGGGGCCTCCGTTGCCCGGGCGCGGGGGCCGCAGCAGGCCGCAAATGGCGGCGACAGCGGAGATTGGCGGTTGACGAAAGCCGGCGGTGGGGTTATCACATCGAACGTTCGGAGTAAATGCGAGTACCCCGCGCCGCCTAAAGCGCGCCCGTCAATTGTAGAGCTAGCGAGGAATCTCATGAAACAGCAATCGAAAGCTCCCAGGGAACGCATCAACATCACGTACCGCCCCGCAACCAGCACGAAAGAGCAAAAAGAACTGCCGTTCCGCATGGCGATGTTGGGCGATTTCACGCTGCAGCCGGACGAGACCCCGCTTGAAGAGCGCAAGATGCTCCGGGTCGACAAGGACAACTTCAGCGACGTTATGAAGAGTCAGAAGCTCGAGGTTTCGGTGAATGTCCCTAACAAGCTCACCGGCAGGGAAGGCGACGAGCTGGGCATGAACCTCAAGTTCGCCACCCTCAAGGACTTCGAGCCGGAGCAGATCGCCCACCGGGTGCCCGAACTGCATCAGCTACTCGGGACCCGCGAGGCGCTCAGCGCGCTCAAGGCGCCACTATCGAACAAACGCGCCTTCCAGAAGAAGATCGCCGAGATCGTCAAGGACGAGGAGACCCGCAAGAAGCTGATGGATGTGCTCGTCCAGTCGGAAGAAGCTGGCGGCGAAGGCGGCGGCGAGGGTGGCGAGTAGCCGCTCGCGGCGGCCTCGTTTGCCACATGAGTCGTTTTGGGATTCAGATAAACGCTGGCGTCGTTTGGCACACGACGTGAATTCGGAGAAGTGTTATGGCTGATGCACCGGAAGCTGCACAGGCGCCCGCCGCGCGGGAGCTGCCGGAGGACGTTTCGTCGCTGCTCGATGACATTACCGTTGCGACCGGAATCAAGGACCGCGAAGCGAAACGGATCGCGCGCCGCGGCGTGCAGGAGCTGCTGGCCAACCTCGTGGCCGCGCCGGTCGAGAAGATCGATAAGGCGTTAATCGACGCTTACATCGCCGAGATTGACGCGAAACTCAGTGCTCAGGTCGATGAGATCCTGCACCATGCCGACGTGCAAAAGCTCGAGTCCGCCTGGCGCGGCTTGAAGTTCGTCGTTGACCAGACCGACTTCCGCGAGAACATGAAGATTGACGTTATCAACGTCTCGAAGGACGAACTGCTCGAGGACTTTGAGAATTCCCCGGAAATCGTCAAGTCCGGGCTCTACCAGCACATTTACACGGCTGAGTTCGGTCAGGCCGGTGGGGAACCGTTCGGGGCGATGATCGCCAATTACGAATTCGGGCCCGGGCCGCGGGACATCGCGCTGATGCAGAAGGTTTCCGCCGTTGCCGCGATGGCCCACTGCCCCTTCGTCGCGGCGGCCGGTGCGGAGATGTTCGGGCTGGACGACTTCCAGGACCTTCCCAAGCTCAAGGATCTGGAAAGCATTTTCGAGGGGCCGCAGTACACGAAATGGAACTCCTTCCGTGACAGCCCCGACTCGCGCTACTTCGCGCTGACGATGCCGCGCTTCCTGCTGCGGCACCCCTACGACCCGGATGCGAACCCGGTCAAGGCGTTCAACTACGAAGAGAAGGTCGTGGACGACCACCGCAAATACCTGTGGGGCAACGCCGCGTTCACCTTTGCGACTCGTCTGGCCGACAGCTTCGCCACCTCGCGCTGGACGATGAACTGCACCGGTCCCCAGGCCGGTGGGATGGTCGAAAACCTGATTTTGCATCAATACAAGACCATGGAAGGGATCGAGACCAAGATTCCGACCGAGGTGCTGATCTCCGACCGTCGCGAGTTCGAGCTGGCCGAGTGCGGCTTCGTCGGCCTGACGATGTACAAGAACACCGACAAGGCCTGCTTCTTCAGCGCCAACTCGGTGCAGAAGCCGAAGACCTTCCCGGGCACCGAAGAAGGCATGCGCGACCAGACCAACTACAAGCTCGGCACGCGGCTGCCGTACATGATGATGATCTCGCGGCTGGCGCACTACCTGAAGGTGATCCAGCGCGACAACCTGCAGACCTGGCAAACGCCGACCAAGATGCAGACCGAGCTGATCGAATGGATGCGGCAATACGCGGCGGACATGGACAATCCGACCGAGGAGGTGGCGAACCGCCGTCCGATCCGCAGGTTCAACATCGAGGTTTCGGAGGTGCCGGGCGAGGTCGGCTTCTACAAGGTAGACCTCCAGGTAATGCCGCACATCAAGTTCGAGGGAGCGAACTTTACGCTGTCACTGGTCGGCAAGCTGGACACGTAGTCGCGCCGGCGTGGCGCCATGGGCCCGGGGTTGGCCGCCTGGCGAGAGAAGCTTGCAGCCACGCTAGAGATGTGCGTAGCGCGCTAGCGACGGAGCGGAGGGAGTGCTCCTGGTGCTCGACGGGTCGGACGCTGAAATGTGTTCCGGCGCGAGCGCGGCGCCTCGCGTCGGGCGCGAGAAAGGGGCAGCGCTTGGGAACAAGTTGGCGCGGCTGGGCACAAGCGGTTCCCAGACTTTTCCCCAACCCGGGTCGCCCCTCGGGCGGAGCTCTCGCCCGGGGAGCGCGTCAGATGAGTTTAAGCAACGGCAGCAACACGACTTAGCACAAACTGCCAAGTTTCATCGGCGCACGGCGCTATTTCGGAACAGCGCATGCACCAAACGGCTTTTCGTGAGGAGCAATCAAACCCGTATGTCGGCGGCGAAGGGAAACGGGCTCACGGAGAGCCGGCCGCAGGGGATGTCAGGTTAATACGTTTTGCCGAGGAGAAACCACCATGCCAATGCCAGCCCACATGACACTCGAGGGCGAGAATCAGGGGAACATCGAGGGTTCCTGCGAGATGCAGGGCCGCGAGGAAACCATCCTGGTCGAGGCGATGAATCACGAGGTGCGCATCCCACGGGATCCGCAGAGCGGTCTGTCCACGGGCAAGCGCGTCCACAACGCCCTCTCGGTCGTCAAGGTGTTCGACAAGTCGTCGCCGAAGCTCTATCAAGCGCTGACCACCGGCGAGCACCTGAGGAACGTGACGATCAAGTGGTACCGGATCGACCCGACCGGGCAGGAAGAGCATTATTTCACGCACGTGCTCGAAGATGCGATCATCGTCAGTATCCGGCCGTGGATGCCGAACTGCCTCGATCCGCAAACCGAGAGCTACACGCACATGGAAGAGCTCATGTTCACCTATAAGAAGATTCGGTGGACCTGGGAGATCGACGGGATCGAGTCCGAGGATAGCTGGCTCGTCCCCAAGTAGCACTTGCACTCATCGAGAGCCACGCCACGCGGCCGCCGCCGAACTCAGTCGGCGAGGGCCGCGTTTTTCCTGCGGGCCGCGCCGGCGGGGTCACTCAAGCGTGCCAACGCGCCGTGGCGGGGGTCGGCCGGCTGATCGCACCGCGAGGACGCGCCCGCCCGCGGCGCAGGCGTCAGCCGCCGCGGCGACCGCGTGGAAGCCACCAGCGCTCCTCGGGCGGCGTGCTCCAGCGATGGGGCTGTGTGGTGGGCGGAGGGGAATCGTTTCGAATCAACTCGCCCAGGCAGCAACCCACGTGCCGCTCGAATTCGCGCGATGCCTGGAAGTACGCATCGGCCGCGCGGTGGTCGCCTCTCTTGCCATCCGGCGCGACCTCCTCGTCGTTCTCATCGAGAAGACTTGCCGACGCATGGAGTGAAGCGATCGGCTGAGCGCTCTTGACGTCGTACAGCACGCCGAGGACCTGCGCCGGATTCCGGCCGTAACGATTGGGCGCGTACAGCAGCAACAGGGGCGCCCCGCGCGCGGCGGCCGCGGCGCAGAGCGTGTCCGTGCACGGCTCGTCCGGCCGCACGCTGAGCGGCGAAAGAAACTGCAAGTCACGCACTTCCGAGATGCCGCAGACAGCATTCGCCCAGTACGCCTCCTCAGCGGGCGTGAGCTCGACCAGGTCGACCACGCCGGCCTGGTTGGCCGGTGCAAACTTGGCGATCGCAAGACTGCAGGCGAAACGACCCTGCGTCTTTTCCTGCACCAGCAGGTGGTAGCCGTCGTCAACCGGAGCGACACCAGCGGCCAGCTCTCGCATCTGAATACGTCGCTCGTAGGCACCCGGCGACTGCACGGCGCAGCCGAGCAGCGCGAACGCGACAAACGAGCACAAGACTCCGATTCCGACAGCAGCGCGCATCACCGCTCTCCGCATTCACGTTCTGCCCACGCGTTTATCGGGTGGAGAAGCCGACTGCATCACTTTGTCACCGCCGCACGGTTCGGATTTCGGGCGGTATTTACGCTGTCGGCGGGGCGAACCGATGTCAGCGGTGTCGTTTTTCGGGGACCTGCCGAAAGGAAACCAGTATAGCCGTGCTTACTGGCAGCGACATTGCACCCGCAGCCGATAAGTCCTGCATCGCCGGAGCTTTCCCCCAACGCCGTACACGATTCCGGCGAAGCTTGCTACAGCTCCCGTCCGCCGCTTGGGCTTATTTCGACATTCTGCTGGTCGCAGCCAGTACCAGCCTGGCCTACCAGCTCATGGTGCGGGGGAACCCGGCGTATGGCTGGGTGGTCGGCCCTTGGCTCAACAGCGCGGCATTTTGCGGCGGTATTGCGCTGGCCGGACTGGTTTTCGGGCTTTACGAACGGCAGACCCTCGGAGCTCGAAGCCGAATCCTGGTCCGATCATTTGCCTCGCTGGGTGTGGGACTCATCCTCGCATACGCCTGCATCTCCCTGTTCTTCTACGGGGAAACGACCCGCTGGCTGGGTCTTTGCGTGGCCGCGGCTTACGTCGCAGTGGCCGTGCCGGTGCGCCTCGCCACACACGAAGCGGTTACGAGCGTACGCGTAAACGTGCTCTGTCTGGGGCGTGGCGAATCCATCCGCAAGGTTGTCGCATTGGTCCACGGCGGCACGCGCCCACACCATAACATCGCCGGCTACCTCGATGTTCCCGCGTCAGCGACGCAAGCCGGAATGGTCGGCTGCGAACGACGCGCAGTGCACTCGCGTAGCGCGGGCCCCCACGACCAGAGCTTCGAACACGCCTGTCCCCGCTTGGGCGCGATCGATGACCTCGAGCGGGTTCTCGAGGAACACGCGATTGACGAGGTCGTCGTTGATTGCAGCTTGACGGCCCACGCGTTGGTCGGGGCAGCCGTGCTGGCCTGCCTGGATCGTCGCTGCCGCGTGACCGATCAGCCCACGTTCGTCGAGAAGTACCTCAACGAGGTGCCCGCCGAAAACATCACCGCCCAGTGGTTTCTGGTGGCAGACGTGCAGTCCAGCGGCGGCTATCACGCGGTCAAGCGGATCGTTGACGTTGCGGCGTCGCTGACCGGACTGCTGCTGACGTTCCCGTGTTGGCCGCTGATCGTGCTGCTGATCCGGCTCGACAGCCGCGGGCCAGCCATCTACAAGCAGGCCCGTGTCGGGCTGCACGGCCGCTTCTTCAACATCTACAAGTTCCGCACGATGCGCGTTGACGCGGAGCAGGATGGAGCACGTTGGGCCCAGAAAAACGACAGCCGGGTGACCCGAGTCGGCCGATTCCTGCGCACGTCGCGGCTCGACGAGCTGCCACAATTGTGGAACATTCTGCGCGGCGACATGTCGCTGGTCGGTCCGCGGCCGGAACGCCCCGAATTCGTCCAGAAACTGTCAGAACTCATCCCGCACTACCGTCAACGACACCTGATCAAGCCCGGACTAACCGGTTGGGCGCAGATTCGCTACAGCTATGGGGCCAGCGTAGAAGACGCGCACCGCAAGCTGTGTTACGACCTTTACTACCTCAAGCATCGCTCGATCGATCTCGACACCGCCATCATCATTCGCACCGTCGGCCGCTTTTTGCTCGGAGCGCGCTGACCGCGCCGGGGCGATTCCTTCAGGCTTCGCTACTGAGATCAACGTCGTTTCGATTTGATCGCCGCTGGCGAGCGGCTCGCGGCGAACCGCGCGGAATCTGCGCAGCAGCGATCGAGCCTGCGCGCAGCGCATGCGTCAGTCGACCTGCTCGTCAAAGCACCTCCGACAGGGATCAGGCCGGCTCGCGGCAGCGCCTCCACCGTTCAAGGGGTCTGCGCACCCGGTCCGATAGGCGCAGGGGGTGAGGTAGTGCCGGTCTGCCGTCGCGTGGAGCCGTTGCCGAATGGACGCGGTGCCGGGTCCAGCGCGTCAGCAGGAGGGTCGGCTTGACCATGCTCGACCGCAGTCCTGGCTTCGTCGCGGATGTGGACGGCAGCGCAGCGCCCACGGCGGTGGGAAAGGTGCAGGCGACCGACGCGGGTAGTGGTGGCGCCTCCGGCATTATCGTGATTGAGCGGCAGTCTGGGTGGAGAGCGATCGACTTTCGCGAGCTGTGGCGCTACCGCGAGTTGCTCTATTTCCTGGTGTGGCGCGATATCAAGGTCAGATACAAGCAGACCGTTGTCGGCGCAGCCTGGGCCGTCATACAGCCGGTCTGCACAATGGTGATCTTCTCGATTATCTTCGGCCGGTTCGCGAAGATCCCGTCCGACGGGGTACCCTATCCCGTATTTGTTTACGCTGGATTGCTGCCGTGGCTGTTCTTTGCGAACTCGGTTTCGCAATCGAGCCTGAGCCTGGTCAGCCAGTCACATCTGCTGACGAAGGTGTATTTTCCACGTCTGTTCATACCCGCTACGAGTATCGGGGTAGGACTGGTGGACTTTACGCTGAGCTTCGGCGTGTACGTGGGCATCATGCTTTGGTACGGGCATTTGCCTGGCATTTCCTTGCTCCTATTGCCAAGCCTGCTGCTGCTGACCGCCCTGACGGCGTTCGGCGCGGGGGTCTCCCTGGCAAGCGTAACTGTCGCCTATCGCGACTTCCGGATAGCCGTACCGTTCATGGTGCACGTGTGGCTGTACCTGAGTCCGGTGGTCTACCCGGTGACGCTCATCCCCGAGCAATATCGCTGGATCATGGTGTTCAATCCGATGACGGGCGTCATCGGCGGCTTTCGCAGCGTGTTGCTTAACCAGCCGATTGACTGGGCCGCGCTGAGTGCTTCCGTGTTTATCACACTGACGATTCTGGCGGTCGGAGTCTGGAACTTCCGCCGCACCGAGCGGCGTTTCGCCGACATTGCGTGAGCCGATGGCAGCGCCGGTCATACAGGTTGAAAACCTCGGCAAACAATACAAGATCGGGCTGCGCGACGACGCCAGGCGCTCGTTCGGCGAGGCATTGGTTCACTCGCTGGGTGCGCCATTTCGGCGGTTGCGGACACTGAGCGAGAAATCCGACGGCGGCGACCTGTTCTGGGCGCTACGCGACGTGTCGTTTGACGTACAGCCAGGCGAGGTCATCGGGATCATCGGCCGCAACGGCGCCGGCAAGAGCACCTTGCTGAAGATTCTGTCACGGATCACGGAACCAACGACGGGGCGCGCTGAGCTGCGTGGCAGCGTACGCAGCCTGCTCGAGGTCGGCACCGGCTTCCATGGCGAACTGACCGGGCGCGAGAACATCTACCTCAACGGCGCGATCCTGGGCATGAAAAAGGCCGAGATCGATGCCCATTTCGACGAGATCGTCGCGTTCGCCGACATCGATCGCTTCCTGGACACGCCGGTCAAACGCTACTCCAGCGGCATGTACGTGCGTTTAGCGTTTGCGGTGGCGGCCCATCTGCAACCCGAGATCCTGCTCGTCGACGAGGTTCTCGCGGTCGGCGACGCCGTCTTTCAAAAGAAATGCCTCGGCACGATGCGGAACGTGGCCGGTTCGGGGCGTACGGTGCTGTTTGTGAGTCATAATATGGCCGCCGTCTCGCAGATCTGTACGCGTGCGATACTACTCGATTCCGGCGAAAAGGTATTTGACGGACCTGCCGAGGAGACGGTGCGGAAGTATCTGGGGCAACAGCAAACGGCGCCGGCGCGGGCGACGTTTGCGCTCGAGCCGGATACGCCGATGCAGATCACGTCGATGGCTCTGGAGTCGGCCTCGGGCGAGCCGATCAGCGAGATTGATTGTGATCAGGCTTGCGTGCTGTCGGTGGGCTATCTCCTCCGTGAGCCGAAGGCCGGCACGTACGTTTGTGTCGCGGTAACGACCGAAACGGGACTCCATGTGCTCTTTTCCACGGATGTTCAGCGCGCCGACGAGCTTACGGTGGCGCGCCGACCGGGCTACTACGAGGCACAGGTCGAGATTCCGGGGCGCGTTTTGGCTCCAGGGACCTATTACTGTTCGGCCGCGATCTGCACTCCCGGCGGGGGGCGCCCGGTTCACTTTCGCGAACGTCCAATCTGTTTGAAGGTGACCGACAACGACTCGGTTTTGGCGCGCTTCGGGATCAACCATCCGGCCGTGACCTTGATCCCCATGCAGTGGAGAACACATTATGTCGGAACGTGTTCCGGCGACTCGCTCTCCCAACAAGCCGAGGTGGCCGTGGTTCGGTCTGGGATGGCGAGCGCGACGATCGATCGCGGCTAGCCTGCGCGCTGCGGCCCGCTGGGTTTGTGACGATTCGCCGCGCCGAGCGCGGCCGGCCGCTCATCCGCTCGATCGCTTGGTCGAAGCGGGATCGGTGCATCGGTCGGCGCTGTACCGTGATTCGAGCTGTGGACTGCGGCCGGGGGCGCGCGTGCATATCAGCGAGAACGCGATCTTCTCGGGGCGTTTGACCTTCCACCGCGCCGGGGAGTTCCGAATGGGAGCCCGTTCCTTCCTCGGGCCTGGCACGGAGGTGCACATAACGCAGTCCGTCACGATCGGCGATGACGTGATGATTTCGTGGGGCTGCTCGCTGCTCGACACCGACAATCATTCCCTGTGGTTTTCCGAGCGGTGCAACGACGTCCTGATCGCGGGCCGGCGCGCGGGACTGACGCTTGATGATAAGGATTGGAGCGTGGTCCGGTGCGCGCCGATCGTGGTGCAGAACAAAGTGTGGATCGGCATGCATTCGATCATCTTGCCCGGCGTTACGTTGGGCGAGGGCTCTGTGGTCGGAGCGGGTAGCGTTGTTACAAAGGATACCGCCCCATGGACAGTGGTGGCGGGCAACCCCGCGCGCGTAATTCGGACGCTTTCGGGCCGGGGACGCGCCGACGCGGAACAGGTGACGAAGGGCGCGATTCCAGCGACCGGTGTCGCTGCGCCGGCCTGAGAGGACTTCCGCGATGTCGACAACAGCGGCTTCACCCGACCTTGTCCTCGAATCCCGCGCAGCTGAGGGGAGCGGCGCGCCGCGGGCCCTGCGTGCGTGCTTGCTCTGTCACGCGCCACTGAAGCCATACGCATCGATTCCGGCCCGGCGCCTCAACGACTGGTTCTACACGAAGAACCTTCGCGACCTCGTACCGACGCTGCACTACAGCGTGTGCCCGACCTGTCGATCGCTTTGGGCTGTTGACGGCCGGCGAGACGAATCGCTGCTCTCCGAGATCTACGCCGATCTGCCCACAGAATACTGGGCGGAGATGTCAAACGACCAGCGCTTTTATGAGACTGTGGATAATCTACTGGAGCGTTTTGCCCACGGACGCAGGCTGTGCGACGTTGGTTGTGGCGACGGGAAACTGCTGCGCGGGCTGAGCGAGTGTTGGGAAAAGTACGGGCTGGAGCCAGGACACGTGGCCGCCGGTATCTGCCGTTCGTACGGCTACGATGTCGTTGTCGGAACGCCACTCAGTTCAGCAAAACGCGATGCGTACGACGCTGTCACCTGCATTGACACGATCGAACACATGTTAGATCCGGCAGGCGAAGTCGCGGCGATGGCACGCACGCTGCGAGCGAACGGCATCCTCTTGATTATCACTGGCGATGCCGGGGCGTGGACCGCGCGGCTGGCCGGGCCGTGGTGGGAGTACCTGCATTGCGTCGGGCACGTCTCGGTGCTTTCCCGTCGGGCACTGTTGAGTTACGTGATGCGTGCCGGGCTGAGGGTAATTCGCCGGGAAACCGTGAGCCACTATGCCGGCGTGAAGCCGGGGCCGTGGCTGGTGGAGCTGGTCCGCAACTACTGGCGCCGCGCGCGCGGCCATGGATACCGGCCCCTGCGGTACTGCCGAGACCACCAAATGATCCTCGCCAGAAAGGTGTGAACGTCCGTATGCTCGGGGATGGCTACCACCGCTTGGTTTCAGGCCGCCGATCACACGCCTCCAATGATCGCGAAGACCTGTGCCGCATGCTGGACGCGGTGGCCGGGCGGTTGCTGAGCGGTTTCCCGCTCGACTCACGGCGCACCGACAATCAGGGGGGCGTGATCACCAAGGAACACGTCGAGCGCTATCTCAGGAGGCACCGCGCCCTCCATGCCGACGCCGTCCAAGCGGTCCGAACCTGGGCTCCTGGGCGGCGGGTCGGCGAAATCGGGCCAGCCTACGGCGCTCAACTGCTCTGCCTACGCACGGTCTATGACTACCAGGTGCATGCGTTCGAGTTGCCGGAGAACATACCCATTTATTGCGGCGGCCTCCAAACGGCCGGTATACGGGTCGATGGCTGGGACCTCTACGAAAGCGCCCCGCAGCACGCGCGGCGGGATTTTGACTTGCTGATCTGCTCGGAAGTCGTCGAGCACCTGTACGTCGCCCTACCGGTCCTCGTGGAGAACATGCGGCCAGCGCTGCGCGTCGGCGGACGCTTGCTTCTAAGCACACCCAACCTGTACAGACTATCGAATATTTCCCGCATCTTCAGCGGCAACAACATTTGCGAGCCCCATCCGAGCATCGGCCACAAGCGGGCGGGCCTCGTGACCGACGCGCGTGAGCATCCGCGGGAGTACACCTGTAAGGAAATCGAGAATGCGTTCGCGCGATCGCATTGGCGGCTACTTCGTCTGTGGACGGCCGGCGAAGAGACTCTGACCGGACGCTGGCGAAGCAGAATCCGAGCAAGGCTCCTGCGCTGGACCCTACCTTATCCGGTCGGCAAGACCATCTTCGTGGTGGCGGAGCGAACAAGGTAACGAATTCTGCATAGTCACCTCTAACTGGTGCAGCATGCCCCCCCACTTGACTCGGCTGCTGTCGCGGCATCCGGGAAACCGGACACGCGCCGCCGCGACCCTGACAGGCCGCGACATTCTTATCGGGCCACCGAGCGGCGCGCGCACTGCGGAGAAATCGGTAATGGGCAGCGCCCACTCACTCGTTTTGCGGCCGCACACGGCCT